>JBDTWC010000332.1:0-4309 GCA_040006875.1 Acidobacteriota bacterium
CAGGCCGGCTTCATACTGCGTGTCGTCGTCGCCTTTGGCGGGCGACACCAACCGGCCGTCGCTCATGATCGCGCCAGTTCCTTGAGCGCGGCCCGGAGCGCCGCCTCGAAGCCCGCTGCGTCATCGCCGGCGAGTTGCTTGTCGAGCACCTTGTCCACGGCTGTGCGATGGTAGCCGAGATTCTCGAGGGCCGACACCATGTCGTCGCGCAGGGCGTTGGGCGCGGGCGTGCTCGGCGCGGGCACACCTGCAGCGGTGGCCGCTGGCAATTTGTCCTTCAACTCGAGACAGATCCGCTCCGCCGTCTTCTTGCCGACGCCAGGGATGCGCGTGAGGCGCGACACGTCGCCACGCTGCACGGCGGCCACGAAGTCGCCGGCCTCGATCCCCGACAGCACCGCCAGGGCCAGCTTCGGCCCGATACCGCTCGTGGCGATCAGCCGCTCGAAGACCTGGAGTTCGAAAGTGGTGAGAAATCCGAACAGTGCGATGGCGTCTTCGCGCACGTGCGTGTGCACGCGCAGCTCTACCTCAGCACCGGGCTCGCCCACCGCGTAAAAGGTCGAGATCGGGACCGCGACGTCGTAGCCGACGCCGTGCACATCGAGGATCAGCCGGGTCGGGTGCTTCTCGAGCAGCCGGCCTTTCAGCCAGGCGATCATGGGCGGCGGGCGGCGGGGCGCGCGGGCGTACGGGGCGTCGTCGGCGCGGCCGGACGATAGGTGCGCCAGCTCCTGGCGGTGCCAGCGGGGGCCGGACGGCCCAGGGTGGCGGCGGCCGCCGCGCCCGGCATGCGGTGCACGTGACAGAGGGCCACAGCCAGAGCATCAGCCGCGTCGTGCGGCGACGGCGCGCTCGGCAGACCGAGCAGCAGCTTGATCATCTGCTGCACTTGCGTCTTCTCGGCGCGTCCGTAGCCGACCACGGCGCGCTTGATTTCTGCGGGCGTGTACTCGACCACCTCGACCCCGGCTTCGACCGCCGCCAGCATCGCGACGCCGCGGGCGTGGCCGAGTTTCAGCGCGCTCCGCACGTTGACGGCGTGAAACAGATTCTCGATCGCCACGACACCCGGCGCGCACTCGCGCAGGAGATCGACCAGGGAGCGGTGAATCACGCCGAGGCGTTCAGCAAAGCACGAGGCGCCGGACGTGCTGATGGCGCCGCACATCACCAGTTGGTGGCGCCGGCCGTCGGTCTCGACGCAGCCGTAGCCGGTGCGCTCCGAGCCCGGGTCGATGCCGAAGACCCTCACGCGAGCGAGGCCTCGATCTCCTTCTCGTCGATGTCGAAGTTCGACCACACGTTCTGCACGTCCTCGTGGTCTTCAACCGCTTCCATCAGCTTGAGCATCCGCGTGGCGTCCTTGCCCTCGAGCTTGATGTAGTTCTGCGGCAGCATCGACAGCTTGGCGGTGACCGGTTCGATCGACAGAGCCTTGACCGCTTCCTTCACGGCTTCGAACACCGGCGGGTCGGTGATGACTTCCCAGTGGTCGCCGTCGTCGCGCAGGTCGTCGGCCCCGGCCTCGAGCACGGCGTTGAGGAGCTTCTCCTCGTCCACGCCGGCCTTCTCGATGACCATGTAGCCCTTCTTCGAGAACATCCACGCGACCGAGTTCTCGGCGCCGAGGTTGCCGTTGTACTTGTTCAGCATGAAACGGATCTCGCCGACGGTGCGGTTCTTGTTGTCGGTCATCGTCTCGATGATGACTGCCGCGCCACCCGGGCCGTAGCCCTCGTAGTTGATCTCTTCGTAGGTCACACCCGGCAGTTCGCCGGTGCCGCGCTGAATCGCCCGCTTGATGTTCTCGGCCGGCATGTTGGCGGCCTTGGCTTCGGTCACCACGGTGCGCAGCCGCGGGTTGATGTTGAGGTCGCCGCCGCCATTTCTGGCGGCGACGGTCATTTCCTTGATCAGGCGCGTGAACAGCTTGCCGCGTTTGGCGTCAAGCGCGCCCTTCTTGTGCTTGATGGTGTGCCACTTGGAATGGCCGGACATGGCGTTGCTCCCAAAGGAAAACGGGGAAATCGACCCTTCAGTCTAGCAAACCTTCCGGGCCATGATGATCCACACCTCGGCCCTGGGGTCCCAGGGGCCGCCTTGATAGTCGCCGAGCAGCATCTCGACCTGGAACCCGGCCTTCTCCAGGCGCCGGGTCATCTGCGGCACGGACAGCGTGCGGAAGGTCAGCGCGAAGGAATGCCGCCGGACCGCCCGGCCGCGCCGCTCCACGAATTCCTGATCGAAGATGGTGAGGCCCTTGGCCCGGTCCTGGCGCACCGACTCCAGCAGGGTGACCTGGCCGCCGCCAGCACTGCGCCGCCCTCGCATGCTGACCCGCTTGCCATGTTCGGCCCAGGACGGCAGGTCCGCCACCAGTTCCAGCCCGAACATCCCGTCGGGCTCGACCACTCTCGCCACGTCGTCGAGCGTCCGGGCGAGGTCGCGTTCCGACAGCAGCGACTGCAGGATGCCGTAGGGCGCCATCACCAACTGGAAGGAGGCGTTGGGAAAGGGCAGGTGCCGGATGTCGCCGCGCACCAGGTCAGGACGGCGCCCGCGCCGCTGACGCGTCACGCGGCGTCGGGCCCGCGCCAGCATCTCGGCGGAGCGATCCACCCCCACGACGTGCACGCCTTCGTGCGCCAGCGGCATGGTGACGCGGCCGGTACCGCACCCGAGTTCAAGCACCGGACCGGTCACGACCGCGGTCATCCGCAGCCAGAAGGGCACGTCGCGTCGGCCCAGGGTGCGGGCGTTCTCCCAGTCGTAGAACGGCGCGTAGTCGTCCCAGCCGTGCCAGCCCTCAGCGGTCTTCTTCGCCTTGACGGTCTTCGCCTTGGCCGTCTGCACCGTGACGGTCTTCGCTCTGACGGTCTTCGCCTTCACGCCCATCCGCGGCGAGTATACCGGGGCGGGCGGCGGCGCGAGCGACCAATCCAGAGCAGCGCCGGTAAGATGACCGACGGAGTCCAAGGTGATGCCGCTACTAGAAATCGTGCGCCCGCTCGAACACGCCGTCTACCGTCACGACAAGATGGGCAAGGCCACCATCTTCTCGTCACCGCGAATGCTGGTCGGCGTCAACGCCTTCGAACCGGGCCAGGCCCATGCCCTGCATACCCACCAAGGCATGGACAAGATCTACCTCGTGCTCGAAGGCGACGGAGAGTTCCTGCTCGACGGCACGGCCCTGCCCATGCGGGCCGGCGACCTGCTGGTCGCTCCGGACGGCGTGCCGCACGGCATCCACAATACCGGCCACGCTCGGCTGGCCGTGCTCGCCGTGCTCGCGCCAGGCCCGCACGCGCAGTAGGCAGTCGCGCCGCCTTGGCCATATGATCTCGCCACCATGGCGGAGACGACCCTGCGCGGACTCACGAAGCTGGCACGGCACTTCCGGGTGACGCGCGGACGCGGTTTCGAGCTCGACCAGTTCGACCCCGAGGACACGCGCGAGCTGCAGCTCAAAGACAAGGCCGACGCCTTGCTCGACCAGAGCGTGGCGGTGTTGTCGGACCTGCAGGAACGCCTCTACGCGCAGGACCGATGGAGCGTCTTGCTCGTGTTCCAAGCGATGGACGCCGCGGGCAAGGACGGCACCATCAAGCACGTGATGTCCGGGCTCAACCCGCAAGGCTGCGAGGTCCACAGCTTCAAGGCGCCATCGAGCGAGGAACTCGACCACGACTTCATGTGGCGCACGTCGGTGGCGCTGCCGCGCCGGGGCCACATCGGCATCTTCAACCGCTCCTACTACGAAGAGATGCTCGTGGTCCGCGTCCATCCCGAGATCCTGGCCAAGCAGCAGCTGCCCAGCGAAGTCGTGTCGAAGCGGATCTGGGGCGAGCGATTCGAGGACGTGGTCAACTACGAGCGCTATCTGTCACGCCAGGGCGTCATCATCCGCAAGTTCTTCCTCTACGTCTCGAAGGAGGAACAGCGGCGCCGCTTCCTCGATCGGGTGCGCCACCCGGAGAAAAACTGGAAGTTCTCGCTCGCCGACGTGCATGAGCGCGAGCACTTCGACGACTACATGCGCGCCTACGAGAGCGCCATCAAGCACACGGCCACGCCCTTTGCGCCGTGGTACGTCGTGCCGGCCGACCACAAGTGGTTCACCAGGCTGGTCGTGGCCGCGGCGGTCATCGAGGCGATCGAGTCGGTGCGCCCGACCTTCCCTACCGTCGACGCCAAGGCTCTACAACAGCTTCACGTGGCCCAAGCCGCGCTCGAAAGCGAGGCCCTGGGTCCCCGCCCTGGCCGAGGGCGGACAACGGGCCGGAGATGAGCGCTACGGCCGGCC
>JBDTWC010000333.1:0-4306 GCA_040006875.1 Acidobacteriota bacterium
GCTCGCTCTGCTCGTCTACCTCGTCTACGCGATGTTGCGGCCGGAGAAGTTCTGACATGACTCTCAATGGGTGGATGCAGATTCTGCTGTTCCTCGGCGCCGTGGCCGCGGTCACGATGCCGCTCGGCCGGTTCATGGCGCGGGTCTTCGCGCGCGAACGCACCTGGCTCGATCCGCTGCTCCGTCCGCTCGAATGCCTGATCTACCGGCTGACGCGGATCGACGAACGGCACGAGATGCACTGGACCGAGTACGGCGTGGCGATGCTGGTCTTCAGTCTGGTCTCGATGGTGGTGCTCTACGGCCTGCAGCGTCTACAAGGCGTGCTGCCGTTCAACCCCCAGGGGTTGACGGCGGTGGCGCCCGACCTGGCGTTCAACACCGCGGCGTCGTTCACGACCAATACCAACTGGCAGGCCTACGCCGGCGAGACGACGATGAGCGACCTGACGCAGATGGCGGGGCTGGCTTATCACAACTTCGTCTCCGCGGCGGTCGGCATCGCCCTAGCCATTGCGTTCATTCGCGGCATCGCGAGTCGCGAAAAGGCCACGCTCGGGAACTTCTGGGTCGACGTGACGCGCGCGGTGTTGTGGGTGCTGCTGCCGGTGTGCCTGGTCGGTTCGCTGCTGCTCGTGTCGCAGGGAGTGGTGCAGAACCTGAAGCCCTACGATCGCGTGCACCTTGTCGATCCGCAGACCACGACCACGACCGATGCCGCCGGACAGATCACGACCACGACCATCACGGAGCAGGTGATCGCGCAGGGGCCGGTGGCGTCGCAGGAGATCATCAAGCAGTGGGGCACCAACGGCGGCGGCTTCTTCAACGCCAACAGCTCCCACCCCTTCGAGAACCCGACGCCGCTCTCGAATTTTATTGCCATGTTCGCCATCTTCGCCATCTCGGCCGGCCTCACCGCCACGCTCGGCCACATGACGAAGTCGCCGCGCCACGGCTGGGCCATCTGGAGCGCGATGGCGTTCCTGTTTTTGGCCGGCGTGTCCACGGCCTACTGGGCCGAGGCGGCCGGCAACCCGCTGCTCGCCGGCACCGATCAGCAGGCGGGCGCGCTGTGCGCGGGCGGCAACATGGAGGGCAAGGAAACGCGCTTCGGCATCGCCAACTCCGCGCTCTTCGCGACCATCACGACCGACGCGAGCTGCGGCGCGGTCAACAGCATGCACGACTCGTTCACGCCCCTCGGCGGCCTGGTGCCGCTCGTCAACATGATGCTCGGCGAGGTGATCTTCGGCGGGGTCGGCGCGGGCATGTACGGCGTCCTGATCTTCGTCGTGCTGGCGGTGTTCATCGCCGGCCTGATGGTGGGACGCACGCCCGAATACCTGGGCAAGAAGATCGAGGCGTTCGACGTGCAGATGGCGATGCTGGCGGTGCTGGTCTTCCCGCTCGTCATCCTGGTCTTCACCGGCATCTCGGTCGTGTCGCCGGCCTTCGGCACTTCGAGCATCCTGAATCCAGGCCCGCACGGCCTGTCCGAGATCCTCTACGCCTACACCTCGGGCACGGCCAACAACGGCTCGGCGTTTGCGGGCATCTCGGCCAACACGCCGTGGTACAACCTCACGCTCGGCACCGCGATGCTCATCGGCCGCTTCCTGATCATCATCCCGATGCTCGCGCTGGCCGGCAATCTAGCCGGCAAGAACCTGGTGCCCCCGTCGCTCGGCACGTTCCCGGTCACGACTCCGCTCTTCGCCACGCTGCTGGTCGGAGTGATCGTGATCGTCGGCGTTCTCACTTTCTTCCCCGTGCTGAGTCTCGGCCCGATCGTCGAGCACTTCCTGATGCACGCGGGCACGACCTTCTGATCGACGAGGCACAACGGTCATGGCCAAGACACAGAAACTGAGCATCTGGGATCCGGCCCTGGTGCGCGCCGCCTCGCTCGGCGCGCTGGCCAAGCTCGATCCGCGCACCATGGTGCGCAACCCGGTGATGTTCGTGGTCGAAGTCGGAGCGCTGCTGACGACGGTGCTGTTCATCACCCACCTGGCCAACCGCGGCGCCGCGCTCGGCTTCGAGTTCCAGATCACGCTGTGGCTGTGGGCCACGGTGCTGTTTGCGAACCTGGCCGAGGCGATGGCCGAGGGCCGTGGCAAGGCGCAGGCCGACACGCTGCGCAAAGCGCGCACCGAGACGTTCGCCACCAAGCGTCATCCGGATGGCCGCATCGAGACGGTGGCTGCGGCGTCGCTGCGCAAGGACGATGTGGTGGTCGTCAAGCCGGGCGAGTTCATCCCCTCGGACGGCGAGGTGATCGAGGGCGTGGCCTCGGTCGACGAGTCGGCCATCACCGGCGAATCCGCGCCGGTCATTCGCGAGGCCGGCGGCGATCGCTCGGCCGTCACCGGCGGCACGAAGGTGCTGTCGGACGGCATCACGGTGCGGGTCACGGCCGACCCCGGACACACGTTCATCGACCGCATGATCGCGCTGGTCGAAGGAGCGGAGCGGCAGAAGACGCCCAACGAGATCGCGTTGAACATTCTGCTTGCTGGGTTGACGATCGTGTTCGTGATGGCGGTGGTGACACTGCAACCGTTTGCCATCTATGCCGGTGCGCCGCAGTCGATCTTCGTGCTCGTGTCGCTGCTCGTGTGCCTGATTCCCACCACCATCGGCGGGTTGCTGTCGGCCATCGGCATCGCCGGCATGGACCGGCTGATCCAGCACAACGTGCTGGCCATGTCCGGCCGGGCGGTGGAGGCGGCGGGTGACGTTCACACCCTGCTGCTCGACAAGACCGGCACCATCACGCTCGGCAACCGTCAAGCCGCGGAGTTCATCCCGCTGGCCGGTGTCACCGAGGCGGCGCTGGCCGACGCGGCCCAACTGGCGTCACTCGCCGATGAAACGCCGGAAGGCCGCTCGATCGTCGTGCTCGCGAAGCAGAGGTACGGGATTCGCGGCCGCGACCTGGCGGCCCATGCCGCGGTGGTGGTGCCGTTCACGGCGCAGACGCGCATGTCGGGCATCGACCTCGACGGGCGCGAGATTCGCAAAGGCGCTGCCGAGTCGGTGGCCAAGTACGTCAAGGCGAGCGGCGGCACGGCGACCGCCGAGCTCGACGCGATCGTGCAACGGATCGCCCGCGCCGGCGGCACCCCGCTGGTCGTGGCCGAACGGGGCCAGGCGCTGGGGGTCATCTATCTGAAGGACGTGATCAAGGGCGGCATGCGCGAGCGCTTCGCGGCGCTGCGCGCGATGGGCATCAAGACCGTGATGATCACCGGCGACAACCCACTGACCGCGGCGGCCATCGCCAAGGAGGCCGGGGTCGACGACTTCCTGGCCGAGGCGACGCCGGAAGACAAGATGGCGCTCATCAAGCAGGAGCAGTGCGCCGGCAAGCTCGTGGCCATGACCGGCGACGGCACCAACGACGCACCCGCACTGGCCCAGGCCGACGTCGGCGTGGCCATGAACACCGGCACGCAGGCGGCCAAGGAAGCCGGCAACATGGTCGATCTCGACTCGAATCCGACCAAGCTCATCGAGATCGTGGAGATCGGCAAGCAGCTGCTCATGACCCGCGGCACGCTGACCACGTTCTCGATCGCCAACGACGTGGCCAAGTACTTCGCCATCATTCCGGCCATGTTCCTGGTGGCCTACCCGGCGCTCGACGCGCTCAACATCATGCGCCTGAAGACGCCGGAGTCGGCGATCCTGTCGGCCGTCATCTTCAACGCGCTCATCATCGTGGCGCTGGTGCCGCTGGCCTTGCGCGGGGTGCAGTTCACGCCGCTCGACGCCGCCGCGTTGCTGCGTCGCAATCTGCTCGTCTACGGCCTCGGCGGCCTCATCGCCCCGTTCGTGGGCATCAAGCTCATCGACGTCGTGATCACCACGCTCGGACTGGCGTAAAGGAACTGGCCATGACCATCACTCGACATCTCGTGACGGCGGCCCTCATGACCGTGGTGACCACGGTGCTGCTCGGACTCGTCTATCCCCTGGCCATCACCGGCCTGGCGCAGGTGCTGTTCCCGGATCAGGCCAACGGCCAGTTGCTCGTGCGCAACGGCCAGGTCGTGGGCTCGCGGATCATTGGCCAGCCGTTCACCTCGGCCGGCTACTTCTACTCGCGGCCCTCGGCGGCCGGCGCCGGCTACGACGCCAGCGCGTCGTCGGGATCGAATCTCGGTCCGACCAACAAGAAGCTGATCGACCGAGTCGCCGGCGACGTGGGCCGGCTGCAGGCCGAGAATCCTGGCGTGCGCGTGCCCATCGACCTCGTGACCACGTCGGCGTCCGGACTCGACCCGCACATCAGTCCGGC
>JBDTWC010000334.1:0-4295 GCA_040006875.1 Acidobacteriota bacterium
GCGGCACCGGTTCGTCGTGCCGGGCCGCGGTCGCGGGCACGGGCGGCGGCGGGGCTTCATGAATCACCGGAACGGCTACTTTTTCGGGCCCGTGGAGCGCCGCCGGCAGGTGGGGCGGAACGGCCAGCGCTGGCGGCGCGTCGGCAAACGCGTGTTCGAGTTCCACGGCCGCATGCGCCGGCAACTGGATCGGCGCCCTCGGCATGGGCTGAGGGGCCCACTCCGGTTCAGGAATCGGCGCGGCGCGCCCGGCCCGCATCTCGGCCACCGGCGTGGCGGTCATGCGCGGCAGCGGGGCGAACTCCGGCATGAGCACGAGCGGCATCTCAGCGGGCACGTCGAACTCCGATTGGGCATCAGCAACTTCGGTGGCGGCGACGGTCGCGGCCGGGACCACAAGCACAGGTTCTTCCGCCGGCAGGTCGACCGCGGCGTGCATCTCGGCCCGCGCCGGCACGGGCTGGACCACGGCTTCAGCGGAGACAGCCGCGAACTCGGCGGCCGGTGCGGTTTCGAGCGGGACCTCGACGGCCGCGGGCGCGACGACGTCGACGGACATCGCCGGGACCTCGACGAAGGAAGGCGTGGTCGCCATTGCGGCCGGCACGTCGACAGCCACCAGCTCTGGAGGCGCCATGCTCACGGGTGCCACGACGACCGGCTCGACTACAGGGGCCGGTGTGGCTGGGTGACGACGCCGATGGCGGCGTAGTTCGATCCAGATGTCGTCGCCGCCGCGAGCGGCGACGACCGTGAAGCGGTCGCCACTCGACGCCGGGCGGTCGTCGAGCTCGTGTTCCACCGCGCCCATCTCGCGCAGAGACCTGAGCGCGTCGGCCGAGAGCAATTGGGCGAGCATGCCTTCCATGGCGCCGAGGCCCAGGCCCTGACGACTCAGCTCCACCGACCCTCCGGCCGCCACCACGTAGGGCTTCTCGCCGACGTGGAGCACGAGGGCATCGCCGTCACTGCGGACGACTGCGGTCAGGAGCGAATCTACAAGAGGCATCGGTGTCAACGCTGGGGCGAGTGCGCGCTGGTGCACCGTATCTCACGGTCCCTCAACTTGCCGTCGCCCTGCATGACATGTTTCGGACCCGGACGACAGCAACGTTAGCGGCTGAGGCCGGAGCGGGCCCGCGCGACGTGAATCGTCATGAGGCCCCCCAGAAGCGGAATCGTGGCCACGTCGGTCAGGCCGGCGCTGGTCAGGCGCGCGGCCACCCCGGCCGCGCCGGGATAGCGGCGAATCGACGCCGGGATGTAGCGATAGGTATCGGGATCGCCGTGCAGCACCCAGCCGAGCGCCGCCCCGATGACGCCGAGGTAGCCCAGGTACACCGCCCGCACCAGCGGTGACTCCGGGCGCGTGAAGTCAAGCGAGAGGAAGCGGCCGCCGGGGGCCAGCACGCGCGCGATCTCGGCCACGGCCTGATCGAGGTCGGGCACGTTGCGCAGGCCGTAGCTGGTCGTCACGATCGCAAAGGCGCGGTCGGGAAACGGCAGCGCGGCCATGTCACCGGTGGTCCAGGCCACGCGCGCACCGCTTGCGGTCTGCTTGGCGCGCGCCAACTGCAGCATGCGGTGGGTCAGGTCGAGGCCGGTCACCACGGCACCACGGGCGGCCAGCGCGAACGCCACGTCGCCGGTGCCGGTGGCGAGATCGAGCGCGGCTTCGCCCGCCTGCACATCGACCTGACGGATCAGGCGGCGCTTCCACCGGCCGTCCATGCCGTAGGACAGCACGCGCGTGATGAGGTCGTAGCGGTCGGCGATGGTCGCAAACAACCGGCGCACGTGCTGCCGCTTCGCCTCGGGCGACTCGAACGCAGACGACAAGGGGCGGGCCATGCCGCGACGGTACTTCAACCCCGCCGCGATCCGACGCTCTGCTACGATCGCCTGAACCCATGGCGCATTCGAGCACGGTGGAGAACTACCTCAAAGAGGTCTACCTGGGCGTCAGCCGCCTGCCGCCGGGAGAACCGCTCATGGCAATGGGCCAACTGGCCGCCGCGCTGCGGGTCGCCCCGGGCACGGCCACGACGATGGTCAAGGCCCTGGCCGAGTCGGGCCTGGTCGAGTACGAGCCCTACAACGGCGTGCGCCTGACCCCGGCCGGCAGCCGCCTTGCCACCACCGTGCTGCGACGTCATCGCCTGATGGAGCTCTTCCTGGTGCAGGTCATGGGGATGCGCTGGGACGAGGTGCACGACGATGCCGAGCAGCTCGAACATGTGGTGTCGGATCGCCTGCTCGATCGGATCGACGAGATGCTCGGTCATCCCGACACCGACCCGCACGGCGATCCCATTCCCGGCAAGGAAGGCACGATCGCGGAGCGCCACTTCGAGACGCTGCTCACCTGTCCGATCGCCACCCGCGTGGTGGTAGCGCGGGTCACCGATCAGGATCCGGCGTTCCTGCGCTTTGTTGAACAGCACGGACTGAAGCCGGGCGAGCCGGTGGAGGTGGAAGCGCGCGACGAGGCCGCCGATGCCGTGCGCCTGCGCGGCAGGGGCGACGCCGCGGTGACCATCGGCACGCGGGCGGCGTCGAAGCTGCTCGTCGATGCGACCGGCGGCCGCTAGACGGCGTCTAGGTGCGCAGCGTCGCAGCGCGGCGCGCGGCGGCGATCACGCGCGGCAGGTCGGGGGCGGCCTCGGCCACGAAGGCCGGCAGCGGCAGCGTCGCGAAGCCGGCTGCGCCGAAGCCATACCGGGCGAGCACGAAAGCGGTGCCGGCGCGGGCCGCCACTTCCGCATCGACGGGCGAATCGCCCACCATCACCACTGGACCGCCGCCGGCGTGCACGCGCAGGGCCATCAGCCCACCCGGATCCGGCTTGCGCGGCCACCGGCCGTCGCCGCCCACGACCTCGATGAAGTGGCGGCGCACGCCCAACGCCTCGAGCAGCCGCTCGCTGGGCGCGTGGGCCTTGTTGGTCAGCACGGCCAGCGTAGCCAGCGGATCGAGCGCGCCGAGCGCGGCCTTCATGCCGGGATAGAGGCCGGTGTGGTCGAACATGCGCTCGCTGTAGATCTCGAGGTAGCGCTCGGTGGCCCGCGGCGTGGCCGGATCGAGGCCGGCGGCGGTGAGCGCCCGGCGCACCAGCACGGCCGCACCCTCGCCCACCATCGCGACCACCTCGGTGCGGGTCAGCGCCCGGCCGCCGCACTCGACCACGAGCGCGCTGGCCGCGGCGGCGATGTCGGTCGCCGAGTCGATGAGCGTGCCATCGAGATCGAAGACGACCAGACCGGCCGTGCGATCGCTCACCGTGCGCGTCCGGGAACTTGTTGTGCCATCGCCACCGGCGTTGATTGTATCCTTCGGGTCGCGTGGGTGCCCGACCACATTCCGTCGTGCTGGTCTCGAGCGGTCTCGACAGCGCCGTGCTCCTCGTGCACGAGGCCGCGCACCACGAGGTGCGGCCCCTCTACGTGCGCTCCGGGCTGGTCTGGGAAGCCGCCGAACTGCGGATGCTGTCGCGGCTGCTGGCCGCGCCGGCGCTCGCCGGCCGCCGCCAGCCGCTCACCGTCGTGGACGTGCCGCTGGGCGATGTCTATCCGGCCGACCACTGGGCCATCACCGGCCGGCCGCCAGGCTACGACACGCCCGACCACGACGTCTATCTCGTCGGCCGCAATCTCACGCTGCTCGCCAAGGCGGGGATCGTGGCCGTGCGCGGCGACGCCCGGCGCATCGCGCTCGGACCGCTCGCCGGCAATCCGTTTCCCGACGCGACGCCGGCTTTCTTCGCTGCGATGTCGGAGGCGCTGTCGCGCGGGCTGGCGCACGCGCTCACTATCGCCACCCCGTTCACGGCGCTGCACAAGGCGCAGGTGATCGAGTTGGGCGCGCGGTTGGGCGTGCCGTTCGAATTCACGTTGTCGTGCGCGCGGCCGGTGGACGATCGGCACTGTGGCCTGTGCAGCAAGTGCCGCGAACGGCGCGACGCCTTTGCCGATGCCGGGGTGCTCGATCCCAGCACCTACGCGCACGAGGCGCCGCGCGCGCCCCGCGCCTGAGCGCTTACGACTCGAAGCGAATCGAGCCGTCGCCGGTGCGCACGCGCAGGGTGTGGCCGCCCGCGCCGAGCGTGGCCTTCAACTCGCGCCGGTCGGACCGTTCGCCTTCCTCGGTGTGATCGGGCACGGTGAGGCCGGGATAGCTCGAGCGAATCGCGCCATCGGAGGTGGTGGCGTCGATGGCCAGGCTGGCGCCCGCCGGCAGGCGCACCTCCACGGTGCCATCGCCGGTCTCGACCAACCAGTCGTCGGCCAGCGCGCTGC
>JBDTWC010000335.1:0-4292 GCA_040006875.1 Acidobacteriota bacterium
ATGCCCTGCCCCACCCACTCGTCGGCCGGATTGCCGGTGAGATTGGCGAAGGTCAACACGGCCACCGATCGCTCGGCGGGCGGCGGCGCCGGCGCGGCTTGCCCGAAGCCCACGGGTGGCAGGTGCATACCCGGCCGCCACGTGCGCAGCCCGCTCGACTTGCCGTCGTTGCGCAGGCGCTCGCTGGCGTGGTGCAGATCGACAATCAGCTCACGCGCCGACTGATAGCGGAACGCCGGATCCTTGGCCAGCGCCTTGCGCACCAGCGCGTCGACGTCGGCGGGCACCGCGTAGTTGAACCGCGCCAGCGCCTCGGGCTCGTGGTTGAGGATGCGATCGGCGGTGTCGGCCATGGTGTCGGCCAGAAACGGCGGCCGGCCAGCCAGCATCTCGTAGAGCACCGCGCCCAGCGCGAACAAATCGGCGCGATGGTCCACATCGGCGCCGCGCAGCTGCTCCGGCGCCATGTAGTTGAGCGTGCCGAGCACCAGGCCCGGGGTCGTGACCCCGAAGGTCTTTGCCGTGGCGCCCGCGGGCCGGCGCAGGAACTTGGCCAGGCCGAAGTCGAGCACCTTCACGAGCTGCTTGCCCGTGATCATGACGTTGGCGCTCTTGATGTCGCGGTGCACGATGCCGCGGCCGTGCGCCTCGTCGAGCGCGTCGGCGACCTGCATGGCGATGTCCAGCGCTTCCGACACCGCCAGCGTGCCCCGCGCCAGGCGGGCCGAAAGCAGCTCGCCCTCCACGTACTCCATGGCGATGAACAGATCGGCGCCGTTCTCGACCAGGTCGTAGGTGACGGCGATGTGCGGCGATTGCAGGATCGACGCCGCCTGCGCTTCGCGCACCAGCCGCTCGCGCCCTTCCGGATCGGCGCCGTCCGACGAGGTGAGGAACTTCAGCGCGACCTGGCGCCCAAGCCGCGTGTCCTCGGCCAGGAACACTTCGCCCATGCCGCCGGCGCCGAGGCGGCTGAGCACGTGATAGTGCAGGAGGTGGGATCCGATGGCGGGCGCGCCCGAGGGCATCGGTCCATTCTAGTCGCGCACCGGGCAGCCGGCGCTCGAGCGCTAGGGCGTGCGTTGGAACGGCCAGCTCGCCCCGACGGTCAGCGCCTTCCCCGCATGTGTGTCGGTGCCGCTGATGAACTGCAGGTACGACACGAACAGGTCGAGTCGGTTCAACGAGTAGGTCGCACCGCCGCCGACGTGCCAGTAGTTGTTGCGCAGTAGGCGATCGTGCTGCCGGAAGAGCTCGGGCGTGGCGAATTCACCGGGCGGGGAGAACGGCACGCCGGTGAGCGAACCGAGGCGCAGTCCGCCGTGCGTCCGCTGCCAGGCCGCGCCGCCTCGTAGCGACAGGCGCGACGTGACCAGGTAACTGGCCGTGGCCGAGCTGTTGCTGCGGTTGTTCGGCACGTCGAGCACGTTTTCGACCATGGCGTACTGGTAGCGCGACTGCAACGCCAAGCGGGTGGAGATCGCATCGAGGCGCAGGCCGCCGTCTACGGCCACGCGCACTTCGCGCAGTCCATAACCCGCCACCGCTTCACCCTCGAATTGGTAGGCGTGACTCGGCACGCCGATCGAGACCGAGGGCGTGAGGCCGACCCGTCCGCTCAGCAGGGCGAAGCGGACGGTGCCGCCGAAGTCCTGCAGCGCACTATGCCAACAGCGGCAGCCGTCGACGGGAAGATTGGCGGGCGATGGATTAGGGCCGCGGAACTGCGAGAAGACATAAGGCACGCCGAGGGAGATCGAGCAGCGGTCGGTGATCGCAACCCGGCGAGCGGTTCGTGGCCACCGAAGAAGGCCGCGGCGGCAGCGCCCAACTGGAGCAGGAAGTCGGCCTCGCGGATGATAAACATCGGCGACACCGGATCGCGGCGCCGGGCTTGACGCACCAAGGCCAATGCCTCGTCGTTCGAAGAGGGCCGCTTACTGGCCCTCGAGCCGAATCACGGCTTGCTCGTGGCGATCGACCCTGGACCGCGCGGCTGGCCCCAGCGATGTCACGACGACGACCACGTGCGCCTCGTGAAGGATCTCTACAAGGCGTTCGGCGACAACACCTACACGAGCCTGGCGTTCGATCGCGGCGCCACCTACCTCGGCACCTACGGCCGCTTCGACAACGGCTTTGCCGGTGGCATCTACCGGCTCGACGAGCGTGGCCGCGGCGCGCAGGTCGCAACCGGCCTGACGTCGGTGCTCGGTCTCGCGTTCGATCGCAAGCGCCGCCTCTACGCCGTCCAGGCGCCGATCTTCGACGGCGGCGGCGCTGGCCTGGGCAGCCTCGTGCGCATCGAGCGCGATGGCACGGCCACGGTGCTGCTCTCGGGCCTGGCGTCGCCCGGCTCGCTCACCCTCGGGCCGGACGGCGCGCTCTACCTGCTGCAGTGCAGCTTCCACTGCGCGCCTGGGGCGGGCTGGATCACGCACGTCGACGTGGGGCGGTGAGTTGAGAAATGAAGCATGAGGCGGCCATGAACGGGCACCTGCGCGCCGGCGTCCTCGTCCTCGCGGCGCTGGCCGCTACCGCCTGCGGCCGTGACCCGGCGAGCCGGTCCAACGCCACGGCCACCAGTCCCTCGATCGTCACGCCGATGACGCCGCGGCTCATCGTCGTCGTCGACGGCGTGACCGGTGCTCCGGTCGCTGGCGTGCGCGTCCACCTTGCCGCGACCAGCGACCTGACCGACCGCGCCGGCAAAGTGAGCATGCCGATGCCGTGTGCCCAGGCCACGTTCGTCGCGGCCGGGTTCCTCGAACGGCAGGTGCGGTGCCTGCTGACGACCACTGGCAACGGCAGCCTACCGGTCACGCTCTGGCCGATTGCCGGCGACGCGGAGCGGGAAGCGCTGCGCCAGACCGCATTTCCCAGTGGTCGTCTGACGTTGAACAGTAATTTCCTTCCCTTCTATCTGTCGGCCGACGTCGCCGCGCAGGACGGCGCGGTGGCGGCCTGGGCGGGCGCAGCCGCAACCGTCTTTGCAGCGACGCGCGGGCGGTGGCAGCCTCACGTGCTCGCCCATCCGTCCCGACCCGACCCCGGCGACGACGCATTCCTGATCGACCTCTCGACTGGCGCGCCGTGTGCGAAACCGTCGACCAACTGGAGCGCCGGCCGGGCCTGCTACGAACCTGGTCCCGGATATTTCCAGACGACCCTGCGGATCCCGGCAGGATTGGTCGGACGTCCGGACATGGCGCTACGTGCGCTGCTCTACGAGATCGGGCTCGGCCTGCACTCGGAACCCGGGCTGATGAACGCGGCGCAACCGGCGAGTGAACTGTCGCCGTTCGAACGCAACACTCTGGCCATGATCGGCCTGCGCGCCGCCATCACGTGGCCCGATTCCGAGCCATGATCGCTGACCGGAGCGAGCAATGAAGTGGCCACGTCTGGTCTTGCGTAGTGCTGGTCCACGCTGGCTGCGACGGTGAGTCACGGCCGGCATCACTCTCCATCGGCGAGTTGTCGCCCATCGCTCCTACCGCGCCGGCGCGCGCGGCCGGGCCGATCCGCGTGATGCGCATCGTCGACGGCTGGAGCGGAGCGCCGGTGCCAGATGTTCGAGTGACGGTCAATCAAGCGTCCTACATGGCCGCTGCGGACGGTTCCGTGACAGTGTCGATGGGGTGCGCGATTGCCGCATTCTCGGCCAATGGTTTCCTTGAACGACGCGTCCGGTGCCTGAACGAAACGACCAAGGACGGCGCCGCCCCTCTTACACTCTGGCCGGCCGCCAGCACCGAAGAAGCGCCGGCGACCAGCGCGGCTGCGTTTCCCGGTGATCGGCTCGGTGGCGCGCCGGTGCCGTTCTATCTGAGCACCGAGGTCACAGCCCGCGCCGACGCGGTGGCGCTCTGGACCGATGCCACCGTCCGGGCGAAGGGCCGGGGCCTTCGTGCACACACCCGTGGTTCGCGTGGACCCCGGGTGGCGGGCTTCTGCTGGGATCCGGGCCGCGGTTACTTCGTGAACGGGATCACCGTGCGCCCAGAACTGATCGCCGGTCCCACGGTCGCCCTGCGTGCCGTGCTCTCTTCCTCTGGCCTCAGGCCTCATCCGATGGCGGGCATCATGAACGCCACGCGGCCAGAGGCCGAGATCTCGCTCTTCGAGCGCAAGAGCCTGCACATGGTAGGCCTGCGCGGCCACATTGCCTGGCCCGACAACGAGCTGTGCCAAGGCTGCTACTGACGGCGGGCGCGGGCGCGGCGGCTAGAACGAACGGCTCTGACAGCCGTCGACGACCACGGAGGTGCCGCTCACCCAGCTCGCCTTCG
>JBDTWC010000336.1:0-4289 GCA_040006875.1 Acidobacteriota bacterium
ATCGGCACCGCGATCAAGTTCGGCCGGGCGGCGGAGGCCGTCGTTGCCGAGGCCGCAACCTCCATGCGCAAGCTCAACAAGGACGCCGCCGAAGCGCTGGCCCCCCTCGCCCTCCAGGCCTGCACCGACGTGACGGGGTTCGGGCTGCTCGGTCATGCCTCCGAGATGGCGGCGGCCAGCGACGTGTCGCTCGAGATCGAGGCCGAGGCAGTGCCGCTTCTCGGCGGTGTCTTGCCGCTCGTCGACGGCAACAAATCCGGCGGGCTGAGCAGCAACCGGGCCCATTTCGCCAGTGGGGTCGTCGCCCTGTCTCCTTTGGCCGAATCCAGACTGGACATCTTCTACGACCCGCAGACCTCGGGCGGGCTCCTGGTGGCGGTGCCCGAAGCTCTGGTGGCGCAAGCGACCGCCGCGCTCGATAGCCGGGGGGTGTTCTGGGCGCGCGTGGGCCGGGCGACGCCACGCGGCGAGGGGCTCGTTACCGTTAGGTGAAATACCAGAACGCGCTGCCGCCTTGTCCAGGTGCCCAGCCAAATGGTATAAATGAGCGTTTTGGGCCGCTCGGTCGCGGCGCCATCGGAGGCCTCAACACGTGATTCCGGACCTGTCGACCCTGTGGGTCATCGCGCTCTTGATGCTCTGCGTGTTCGTGCTGAACACGTTGATCTTCAAGCCGATCCTGCAAGTGTCAGAGTCCCGCGCCCGGGCCGTCCGCGATGCACGTGAGCTGGCGGCATCCGCGACGCAAAAGGCCAGCGACGCCACCGCGAGTGTCGATCGGACGATCGGCGCTGCCCGCGCCGAGGTCTATCGCCAGATGGACGACGCGCGCCGCAGCGCCCTCGACAAACGTGCCGGCGTGATGGCGGAGACCAAGCGTGAAGTCGAATCGGCTCTCGCCGCCGCTACCACTCAACTGACCACCCAGGCCGCCGCGGCGCGCGCCGCCCTCGACGGCGAGGCCGCCGTCCTCGCCGGTGCGATCGTCAACCGGGTGCTCGGCCGCACGGCCTAGCCGCACATGAGAGCTTCCGTGAACCTTCAATCGGCGCGCCCCGTGGGGGCTTGTGAATTAAGGCGCAATCGGCCGGTGCGTCTCGCCCTGATTGCCGCGGCGCTGCTGTTGGCCGTGTGCGTGCGGGTGAACGCTCAAGCGCCGGCTCACGACGCCGTGCCGGCCGAAGGCCAGCACGCGGCCAAAGGTGAACATGGCGCGGCCGAGGCCGAGCACGGTGCCGAGCACGGCCTGTCCGCGCTGCTTTGGCCCACGGCGAATTTCGTGGTGCTGTGCGTGCTGCTCTACAAGTTCCTGCGCGTGCCCCTCTCTGAATATCTCGGCGGACGATCGACTCAGATACGTAAGGACTTGCTCGACGCCGCTGAGTTGAACAAGACGGCCACCGCCCAGCTCGCCGACGTCGATCGCAAAATGAAGGCGCTGCCCGCCGAACTCGAGGCGCTCAAGAGCCGCGGCGCTCAGGAAATCGCAGCGGAGGAGGAGCGGATCGCGGCCGCGGCCGCCGCCGACCGCGCCCGTCTACTCACCCAGACCCATCGCGAAATCGACGTGCGGCTGCAGACAGCCAAGCGCGACCTCAGCAACCACGCCGCCGACCTGGCGTTGACGCTCGCCGAACAGCGGCTGGCACGCGAGCTGACGCCCGCCGACCACGCCCACCTCGTCGATCGCTACATCGACCAGGTGAAGGAGCGCTAGGGATGTCGACCCGCACGTCCGCCACCCGCTACGCCAAGGCGCTGCTCGATGTCGCCAGCATCCAGGCCGATGCCGCACTGATCGAGCGTCAGCTCACGACCTTCGTCGAGACTCTCGACGCCCATCAGGAACTACGCACGGTGCTCACCACTCCGTCGGTGCCGGCCGCGCGTAAGCGCGCCATTGTAACGGCCGTGGCCGAGCGCATCGGCATGGACCCGACTGCGACGAAGCTGCTCGGGCTGCTGGCCGATCGAGACCGGCTGCATATCGCGCACGACCTGCTCACCGTCTATCGCGAGCGGCTCCTCGACCAACAGAAAATCGTGCGGGCCGAGATTCGCTCGGCGGCCCCGCTCACGCCAGCGGCGATGAGCGCCATTGAAGCGCGGCTCGGCGCCGTCACCGGCATGAAGGTAGCGGTCGAGGCCGTAGTCGATGAAAGCCTTATCGGCGGCGTGCTGGCCAAAGTCGGCAGCACCGTCTACGACGGCACCGTGAAGACGCAGCTCGCGAAGCTGAGGCAGCAGCTCACAGGGGTTGGGGGCTAGGGGCTGGGGGCTGGGGCGCCTCGCGCCCGCCCGAGACCCGGGACCCGAGACCCGGGTTCCGATGAGAAACAGACAATGGATATCAGAGCCGACGAAATCTCCAAGATCATCCGCGAACAGATCGGCGGCTTTGCCGTCGACGTCGATGTCGCGGAAGTGGGTACGGTCATCTCGGTCGGCGACGGCATCGCCCGCGTGCACGGTTGCGAGCGTGCCATGGCCGGAGAGATGCTCGAGTTCCCGCACGGGGTCTACGGCATCGCCCTGAACCTCGAAGAGGACAGCGTCGGCGCCGTGCTGCTCGGCGAGTTCCGCGCCATCAAGGAAGGCGACCCGGTGAAGCGCACCGGCCGCATCATCTCGGTGCCGGTGGGCGAGGAGATGCTCGGCCGCGTGGTCAATGCGCTCGGCCAGCCGATCGACGGCAAGGGGCCGATTCTCACCACGACCTTCTCGCCCATCGAAACGCTGGCGCCTGGCGTGGTCGATCGGCAGTCGGTGCGCGAGCCGATGCAGACCGGCCTCAAGGCCATCGACGGCATGGTGCCGATCGGTCGCGGTCAGCGCGAGCTCATCATCGGCGATCGTCAGACCGGCAAGACCGCCGTGGCCATCGACGCCATCCTGAACCAGAAGGACACCGGCGTCCTTTGCATCTACAACGCCATCGGCCAGAAGCAGTCGACCATCGCGCAGGTCGTGCGCACCCTCGAAGAAGCCGACGCGATGCGTTACTGCATCGTGGTCGCCGCCGCGGCCGCCGACCCGGCGCCGATGCTCTACATCAGCCCCTACACCGCCACGGCGATGGGCGAGTTCTTTCGTGACAGCGGCCGTCACGCGCTGCTCATCTACGACGACCTCTCGAAGCACGCCGTGTCGTACCGCGAGATTTCGCTCCTGCTGCGCCGTCCGCCCGGCCGCGAGGCCTACCCCGGCGACGTCTTCTACCTGCACTCGCGCCTGCTGGAGCGGGCGGCCAAGCTGAACGACGCTCTGGGCGGCGGTTCGCTCACCTCGCTCCCGATCATCGAGACCCAGGCCGGCGATCTTTCGGCCTACATCCCGACCAACGTCATCTCGATCACCGACGGCCAGATCTTCCTCGAAGCCGACCTGTTCAACCAGGGCGTACGTCCGGCCATCAACGTCGGCAACTCGGTGTCGCGCGTGGGCGGCTCGGCGCAGATCAAGGCGATGCGCCAGGTAGCCGGCACCTTGCGTCTCGACCTGGCGCAGTACCGCGAACTCGCGGCCTTCGCCCAGTTCGGCAGCAGCGACCTCGATCAGGCCACGCAGCGTCAGCTCAATCGTGGCGCCCGGCTGGTCGAGCTGCTGAAGCAGTCGCAGTATCAGCCGCTGCCGGTCGAGCAGCAGGTCGCCGTGCTGTATGCCGGCACCAACGGCTACTTCGACGACATCCCGGTGGCTGACGTGCGCCGCGCGGAAGAAGAACTGCACCGCTTCTTGACCAGCCGCTTCGGCACCGTGCTCGGCGCCATCAAGACCAAGAAGACGCTCGACGACGAGATCAAAGGCCAGCTGAACGCCGCGCTCAAGGAATTCATGCAGACGTTCCTGGCCGCCGGAGCCCGGGCGTAACATGCCCTCTCTGCTTGACATCCGGCGGCGCGTTCGCGCCACCAAGTCGACGCAGCAGATCACGAAGGCCATGAAGATGGTCTCGTCGTCGAAGCTGCGCCGCGCGCAGGAACGGATTCTGAAGAGCCGCCCCTACGCGCAGGAGATGCTGCGCGTCTTCAACAACCTGGCCACCCGGGTCGAACCGGGCGCGCATCCGCTGCTCACCGACGACCCGCAGGCCGGGCGCACGCTGCTGGTCGTGATCAGCGCCGATCGCGGCCTGTGCGGCAGCTTCAACACCAACGTCATCAAGACCACGGCGCAGTACGTCGCCGAACATCCCGCCGACGCCGGCAAGCAGGCGGCGTTCGCGCTGGTCGGGCGCAAGGGCCGCGACTTCTTCATGCGCCGCGGCTTCGACGTGCGCTACGAGGAAG
>JBDTWC010000337.1:0-4289 GCA_040006875.1 Acidobacteriota bacterium
CCTACTCCAACGGCGAGGTGAATCGGCGCTCGTTCCGGATGCGTCGCGTCGACGAGCACGAGTACACGGGCACGTTGACCGGCGTATCGGGCGCCGTGTGGGCACGTGTCGACGGCAACAGCTTCCACGTGCGCTACACCATGCGGCGGCCGGCCGTGACGATGGAGCAGTGGATCCACCTGCAGCCCGACGGCCGCACCGGGCTCAATCGGGCGACCGTGCGGGTGTTCGGCATTCCAATAGCGCATCTGTCCGAGACGATCACGCGGCAATGAGCGCGGCGCGCCGTCGGCACGCCGCCTGCGGGACGATCGCGATCTTCCTGTGCCTCGACTGGCTCCGTGGCCAGCAGGAGCGCGATGATCGGCGCGACACTGCCGATCCCCAAGCCTACGCCTTCTTGTCGCCGGCCTGCGCGAACATGCTGATCAGCTCGATCGGCAGCGGGAAGATGATGGTGGAGTTCTTCTCGGCTGCGATCTCGGTCAGGGTCTGGAGGTAGCGCAGCGTGATGGCCACCGGTTCGGTGGCGATGATCGCCGCGGCCTGGGCCAGCTCCTGCGAAGCTTGCAACTCGCCGCCAGCGTGGATGATCTTGGCGCGCTTCTCGCGCTCGGCCTCGGCCTGCCGGGCCATCGCCCGCTGCATGTTCTCGGGCAGGTCCACGTGTTTCACCTCGACGGCCGACACCTTCACGCCCCACGGGTCGGTGCGCTGGTCGAGGATCTGCTGCAACTCCACGTTCAGGTGATCGCGCTTCGACAGCAGGTCGTCCAGATCCACCTGGCCGAGCACGCTGCGCAGCGTGGTCTGCGAAAGCTGGGATGTGGCGTAGTTGTAGTTCTCCACCTCCACGATCGCCTTCAGTGGCTCCATCACGCGAAAGTAGACCACCGCGTTGACCTTCACCGACACGTTGTCGCGCGTGATCACGTCCTGTGGCGGTACGTCGAGCACCACGGTGCGCAGGCCCACGCGCACCATCCGGTCGATGGGCACGAACACCAGCACGAGGCCGGGCCCCTTCGCCTCGGGTAAGAGCTTGCCCAGCCGAAAGACCACACCCCGCTCGTATTCGGCCAGGATCTTGATCGAGTTGAACAGGTAGAGCGCCAGGATGACGAGGACGACAAGCAGCGGGGGAACGATCATGTGCGCAACCTCAGTCCTTGCGGACCTGGAGATGCAGTCCATCGATCCGCATGACGCGAACCGTGCTGCCCGAAGGAATCGGTTCGTCGGCGGTCGCCTGCCAGATCTCGCCGTGCGTCGCGACCTGGCCGCCCTGGCTGTCGATGGGTGTGAGCGCGTGCGCGACCGCGCCGACCATCGCGTTGGCGCCAGTGGCGGCGGGCCGACGCTGCGCGGCCATGGCCAGACGCGCCAGGAACATCGAGATGGTCGTGAAGGCGAGCACGACTGGCAGCACCAGGCTGAGATGCAACTGCAGCTCCGGCAGCGGCGAGTCCACGAGAATCATCGACCCGAAGACCAGGCTGATGACCCCGCCCAGGGTGAGCAGACCGAAGCTCGTGACCTTGATTTCGAGCAGCAGCAGCACCAGGCCGAAGAACAGCAGCAGCACCCCGGCGATGTTCACCGGCAGGACCGAGAAGGCGAAGAACGCCAGCAGCAGGCACAGACCGCCCACGATGCCCGGCAGGATGGCGCCGGGATTCCACAGCTCGATGGTGATCGCCAGCGTGCCCAGGCTCATGAGCAGATAGGCCACGGTCGGGTTCGCCACCATGCTGAGCACGCGCTGGCGCAGCGACATCTCGATGGGCACGACCTCGGCGCCGGCCGTGTGCAGCACGGCCGTGGTGCCGTCGAAGCGCGTGATCGTGCGGCCATCGAGTTGCCGCAGCAGGTCGGGAAGATCCGTGGCGACCAGGTCGATGAGCGGCGGAGAAGCTGCGAGCGCCTCGCCTTCGGTGAAGGCGCGGCTCTTGCTGACCGCCTCGGCGGCCAGCGTGACGTTGCGGTGGCGGCGTCCAGCGAGCGTGCGCGCGTAGGCGGCCAGATCCTCGGTCATCTTGGTCGCCATGGTGTCGTCCACCTTCTGGCCGCTGCCGTCGACCGGATGCGCCGCCCCGATGTGGGTGCCGGGTGCCATCGCTGCGACGTCAGCGGCGATGGTCAGAATGAAGCCGGCCGAAGCGGCCCGGGCGCCGGCGGGGGCCACAAACACCGCCACGGGCGTCGCGGCAGCCACCATGTGCGACACGATGGCGCGGGTGGAATCCACGAGTCCACCGGGCGTGCGCAGCGTCAGCACGACCAGGGCCGCACCGGCCGCATCCGCGCGGTCGAGCGTGGCGGCGATGTATTCCGCCGACACCGGCTGGATGATGCTCTCGACGATCGCCGAATAGACGACGGGCGAGTCTGTCTGGGCGCTGGGCGAGGCGTAGGGCAGCTGAAACGCGAGCCCCAGTCCAAGGACGAGCGCTGCGCCTCGGGTGAACCTCCGCGCCTGGCAGATACTCACTGAGGGGCCACCACGACCCGTACTCACTATAGCCTCGCGTGGTCGTGGGGTGGCGCAGAATGTGACTGGCGCGGGATCGGCGCCAGTGCCTTCACCGCTTCATGGCAAGTCCGGTAGTAGTCGGACCGACAACCAACCGGGCGGGAGTCGTCGGAAGAGGCATCGCGCGTCGTCGTTGAGGCGCCGGTCGACGCATCGGGCCTCGATCAAGGCGAACTGGTTACGTGTGCGATAGGCGGTCGACTACGACAATGGTCATGTCGTCCTCAAATCCGCGTGCCGCCGTGCGCCCGCTCCACGCGCGGACATGATCCACAAGCGCGCCAGCAAAGGTGTCAGCGGTACGGTCGGGGCCGTCGCCGGCAAACGCACGGAGTCGCTCAGGGTCGCAGAAGGCGCCCTGCGCGTCAGTCGCCTCGATGATGCCGTCGGTGTAGAGGATTAGACGGTCGCCCGGTTGAAATGCGCGTTCGACCGAAGTGTAGGTCCACTGCGGAAAATGACCCAGTACGACCCCGTTGTCGCTAATCTCCTCGACGCCTCCTTCGTGTGTGACGAGCAATGCCGGTGGGTGGCCGGCGGATCCGTAGCGCAGACGTCCGCCGATGGCGTCGACGTAGACCTACGCCGCCGTTACGAATTGCCTCTCGAGGCGGCCGCAGAATATTTGATTCATCCCAGCCAGTACGAGCGGGGGATCATTCGCGTGGGTTGCCTGCGCCACGAGCGCGACTTTCACCATCGAGGCGATGAGCGCTGCCGGCACGCCATGCCCAGACACGTCGGCAACGAGCACGCCGATGCGCCCAGTTCCGATCTCCAGGAAATCGTAGAAGTCACCAGCCACAGCCGTCATCGGCAGATATCGTGCGGCGAGACCAACGCCGTCGACGACCGGCATACCCTGCGGCAGAATCGTGGCCTGGATCTGGCGAGCGGTCTCGAGCTCACGTTCCAGGCCATGGAGCCGCCGGTCTGTCTCCACAGCCCTTGAAACCGCGACGTAGCCCAGGCATCCCAGCAACGCCAGGACGCCCGCCCATTCGACATTCCACCCGCCCTGGAGGAAACGATCGTTCACGATGTTCTCGAAGAGCACGAAGGCGCCCAAGATCAACACGCCGGCTTTCACGGCGCGCAATCCGGAGAAGGTGGCCGCGCCGGCGCGCATGCTGTTCGAGGCGAGAAGGACAATTGCGGCGACAACCAGGAAGCCGTTCAGGCCCTTCGCGGTTCTCGGCGTTCGCGTCACGCCGTCGATGACGATGGCGGCCCCGGCATAGGCAGTCGCGGTCAGGCGTAACCAGCGAATCGATTGCCGCCATCCCGTTCCGAAGGTCAGCTCGAAGAAATACAGGATAGGTATCAGAAGCAGGTAGGTGGCGTAGGTGTCGAGGTAGAGCCAGAACAGCGGAGGTGCGGCGATGAGCGCGCGGACTTCAGACTGACCGCCGAGCAGCCGCCCGCCGTAGAGGACGCCGGCGGCACCGAGAGCGGCAAGGGCGGGATTTCTATCCCGGCGGAAGAGATGCGAGAAGGCGCACTGAACCGCACCGGTCGTGAAGATCAGCACGCCCGCCGCGAGCTGTCCGAACTGCAACCAGCGACGGATCAATTCAGCGTTCATCAGTGGCGATCCTGCAATTGAGCGAGCGTACCCTGGTAGATCGAAACGCTCCGCGTAAGTCTAGCTCCCTCGAACGCCGGTGGTCAGTTCCACGTCCAAGCCCTCGAGTCCGCGCGGCTGGTCAGAGATCCTGAGCGAGGCGATTCATGGCAACCCTGGGAGTGATCGGGG
>JBDTWC010000338.1:0-4288 GCA_040006875.1 Acidobacteriota bacterium
GATAGTGGGCCGGCCGCCCGCACGGCCTCGCCAAGCTGTTCGTAAGCGGTCGCCACCCTCGGGTGAGTCTTCACGAAGTCGCGAAACGGTTTTGGTGGCGTGGCGGTTCGAGTCTTTGGTTGCTTCATGGAATTCCTCCAGCGATAGCGTCCCGGCTGGGGCCGGGAACGCAGCTCGTGTCACTCCGATCAACGGCCGTGCCCATCCGTCGTCCGGCGATCAGCGGTGCACATGGTAGCGGACCGAAGGCTCGGCGTCTTTGCACTGGCGCAAGGGGACGGTGCAACCAACCGGCAGCAGCACTTGCGCCAGAGCAACGTCCAGCCCCCGGGGTCGCCCTAGAATGGCGACATGAACGCCGTCGGCGCTTCCCACGCGGTCACCAATGCCCGGTCGCGAGATGCGGCGCGCGCCGCGCTCCTCCGCGCGTTCCTGGCGTCAGGGTTGCTGTTCATGCTCGGCCCCGGCACGCTGCTGGGCGTCGTGAACCTGCTCCAGATCAGCGGGCGGGAAAGCGTCACGCTCATCGCACCGGCCTGGCTCCAGGCACACGGACACGCCCTGATCTTCGGCTGGATCGGCAGCTTCATGCTGGGGATCGGCGTCTACGCGGCGCCGTCGACCAGTGTCGACACGCGGAGCCTCGCCATCGGGTGGACGACGTGGACACTGTGGACCGGGGGCGTCGCCATGCGGTGGGCTGCCAACGTCTACGGCTGGCAGTGGCGCATCCTCCTCCCGCTGTCCGCGGCCATCGAGTTGACCGCGTTTCTTTGCTTCCTCTACGTGGTCGCCGGCCATCGCTCCGCTGCACCGTCCGCTGCGGCACCGCCGTCACGAGCCTGGATCGCCATGGTCCTGTCGGGTGTCATCGCCTGGGTGGCGGCGCTCGTGCTGAACGTAACCACGACGGTGGCGCTCGCCCGGCACGCTGCCGACCCGAGTGTGCCGCATCTTTTCAATCAGCGGGTGCTGGTGCTGCTCACATGGGGCATCCTGGCGCCGTTCATCTGGGGCTTCACCGCTCGCTGGATGCCGGTCCTGCTCGGCCTTCCGCCCCTGCGTGTCCCGCTGCTGCTCGCGGCGGTGGCGGCCAACGCTGCCGGCATCCTGAGCGTGTTTGCCGGCCACGTCGGTCTCTCGACCGCACTCTCGGCCGGTGCGGTGTTGCTGGCGGTCGCGGGGCTGCGGCTGTTCGAGCGTCCGATCGCCGAGGCCAAGACCCGGGGCGTTGACAGCCGCTTCCCCATGTTCGTGCGGCTCGCCTACGCCTGGCTCATCGTGGCGGCAGGACTGGGTGTGGCCGCGGCGCACTTCGACGTGGCGGGCGGGCTCTGGGGCGCGTCGCGGCACGCCTTCACCGTGGGTTTCGTGTCCACGATGGTGCTGGTCGTTGGCCAGCGGGTGCTGCCAGGATTCGCCGCGCACCGAACGCTGTGGAGCCCCCGCATGATGGGCTTCGGCCTCATGCTCCTGACCCTCGGCTGTCTGTTGCGCGTGACGAGCGAAATGCTCGCCTACGAGCAGTACGCGCCATGGGCCTGGTCGGTGCTGCCGATCTCTGGAGTGATTGAACTGGCCGCCCTCGGGATCTTCGCAGTCAACCTCTATTGGACGCTGTGGATCTCATGAATCGCCGCGCACGCCGACCCGCGAGCGATTCCCCCGCGGTGCTGAACCCGGAGCATCCGGAACGCGTGTGCTGGGGCTGCGATCGCTACTGCCCGGCCGAAGGCTTGGCCTGCGGCAATGGCACGGTCCGGACGCTGCACCCGAAGGAGCTTCTCGGCGACGACTGGCTCGCCTCGGAGCAGGACGCTAGTCGTCCGCGGCGCGGCTGAGTGCCTCGAGTCGCTGTGGCATCCGCACGAGCAGCTGCCGACGCGTGGACTGGAGCACCCCTTGCGCCTGCCACCGAGAGAGCGTCCGGCTCACGGTGTAGAGCGTCGTGCCGGTCAGGTCCGCGAGTTCCTGGCGGGTGAGTGGGTGGGCAATCAACACGCCGTCCGGTCCCGGCGTGCCGGCCTGGCGCATCAGGCGCAGCAGCGTGTGGGCCAGACGCTGGCTGACCCGCTCGGTGGCAAGCTCCCTCACCCGCGTCAACGCGTCGGTCATGTGCGCCGCGATCTCGCGGGTGATGTTCAGCCGCACCTGCGGGAAGCGATCCAGCAGCGTGCGCAGCACATCGAGCGGCCAGACCAGGAGGCGCGTCGGTTCCACAGCCAGTGCGGTCACGGGGTAGGCAGCCGCGTCCAGCACGACGACACCCCCAAACGGCTCGCCCGCTCCCACGAACCGGACGATCAGCTCACGGCCGTCCGGCGCAAGCTGCAGAAGCTTCAAGAACCCGGATTCGACCAACACGAACGCCTGCGCCGGCTCGCCTTGGCGCGCCACCGGCTCGTTGCGCCGCACCTCGCGCCGCCGCGCGGCCTCGAGCCACTGGCGGCGTTCGGTCTCGGTCAGGCCGTCGAAGATGCGGGAGCGCCGGGGATCCATCCCCTTATGGTAAGCAACCTTGCGCTTGCGCAACGAACTGCCGCCTCGCGGTTTGATAGCGTGTCCGGTATGACGGCTCGCTCTGGCCCGAGGTGGCGAACGACCTTGGCCGGCACTGCGAGACGCGAGCGACAAGGAGACGCCTGCCATGAACATCACCAGCGATTCACGCGTATCGGACGTGGCCACCGGAGCGCCAGCCACCATCAGGGTGTTCCAGGAACACGGGATCGACTTCTGTTGCGGCGGCAAGCGGCCGATCTCCGAGGCGTGTGCGGAACGCGGGATCGATGTCGCACACCTGGTGGCGCAGCTGCAGGCGGTCGGCTCGGATATCGGCGGCGACCGCAACTGGCAGGCGGCGCCGCTCAGGGAGCTGGTGACACACATTCAGCGGCGGTTCCACGAGCCGCTGCGCAACGAGCTGCCTCGACTCACCGGCATGATGGCGAAGGTCGTGAGCCGCCATGGCGATCAGCTGCCTCAGACGCTGCGCCCGCTGCAGGCCACGCTCACCGAGTTGCAGGACGAGCTGCTGCACCACATGACCAAGGAGGACGCCGTCCTGTTCCCGGCAATCGTGGCCACCGAGGCCGGGGAGACCGGGCCCGGGGGGCTCAGCCAGCCAATCGCGGTCATGGAGGCCGAGCACGATCAGGCCGGCCGGGCGCTCGCCCGCATGCGCGAGCTCACGACCGACTACACCCCGCCCGAATGGGCGTGCCCGACGTTCCGAGGCCTGTACTTCGGCCTGGCGGAGCTGGAGCGGGAGATGCACATGCACGTGCATCTGGAGAACAACATCCTGTTCCCGCGGGCGGCCCGCCGTCACCCAGCGTCCGTGCCTGCCGTCCCAATCGACACGTCTGCCAGACCCGACCTCACCATGTAGCCGTACATCGCCACCCCGGGCAGGGCGATGAGCGTGGTCATCAGATAGAAGTTCACGTAGCCCATCGACTCGATCAACCCGCCCGCCGTCGTACCGGTCAGGAAACGGCCAGCGATGCTGGCCAGTGCCGACAGCAGCGCGTACTGCGTGGCCGTGAAGCGCAGGTTGCACAGCGCTGACATATACGCCACCACCGCCACGCCGCCGATGCCGCTGGCGAAGTTCTCGAAGCCGATCGCGCCGGCCATGCCGAGGTTGCTGTGGCCATAGGCCGCCAGTGCCGCGAAGCTGAGGTTCGAAATCGCCATCAGCACCAGGCTGATGTAGACCGAACGCTTCATGCCGAGCGAGGCGTAGATCCAGCCGCCCACGAACACGCCGGCAAGCAGCGCCGCGAAGCCCACGCCCACGTCGTAGAACGCGATCTCGTCGTTCGTGAACTTGAGGTCCTCGAACAGCAAGCGCAGCGTGAGATTGGCCAAGGTGTCGCCGATCTTGTGGATGAGCACGAACGCCAGCACCACCCACGCACCCCGCCGCTGCACGAACTCGGTGAGCGGACGGAAGTACGCCGCTACGGCCTCGCCGAGGCCACGCGGCGGAGGCAGCGGACGGCGCCGCGCAGGCTCGCCCATCACGAGGCCCACGAGCATCGCCGGCAGCGCGAACAACGCGCAGGTGGAGTAGGCGACCGCCCAGCCGTAACGAGCCGCGACGACGAGGGCCACGGCGCCGGCAGACGCGGAGCCGATGCGCCAGCCATACTGCGACATGCCCGAACCCACGCCGAGCTGACGCGGCTCCAGCAGCTCGATGCGATAGGCATCGATCACGATGTCGAACGTCGCCCCGGCGATGCCGACGAGAATTGCGGCCGTAGCCACGCTGGGCAGCGCC
>JBDTWC010000339.1:0-4270 GCA_040006875.1 Acidobacteriota bacterium
CGGCCGGCGCGATCGCCGCGCCGGCGGCGGGCTCCGCCGCCACCAGCAGGTCGCCCAAGGTCAGCGTGTCGCCGTTCATCTGCCAGGCCAGCACCTCGCGGTCGATGCTGCCCACGCGCTTCTCGGCGTTGGCGAGCGCCACCCGCAGCCGGTAGCTGCCGGGATCGAGCAGCAGCATCCCGCCGTAGGTGGCAAGTCCCTCATCGCCTTCGAGCGCCTTGAGATCGCGCGGTTCCTCACTGGCGGCCACGACCTTGCCGTCCTTGGTCGCCACGACCAGTCCAGAGGCATAGTGCAGCGACTCTGCGCTGCCGCGCTTCACCTCCGCCGCCACGATCAGGCGCACCCGCGACGAACCCGGCTCCTTGTAGGTCCAGGTCGCCACGCGCAACGGCAACGCCGTGGCGGGCGAGGGCGAGCGCAGCGTGCGCTTCAGCGCCTCTTCCGGCGTGGCGGCCGGCGGACCCTCGGGTGACAGGAAGGCGCGCCGGGCCTGCACCGTCAGGCCGCGGCGCAGCAGCTTCACGTCGATCCGGTGGCGCTTGCCGTCGCGGTCGTTGGTGCCAGGTTCGACGCCGAGCAGGTAGTAGCCGGCGAGCGCCTGTTCGATGCGGCGAAAGGCGGTGTCGGCGGTGCCGACGACCCGGTGCAAGGTGCCGCGGGCCATGCCGGCGAGCATCTTCAGGCCGTCTTCCTGCAGCGTGCGGTCGGCGGTGGCGGTGGTCGGCATCTGCGACTGCGATGCTTCGAAGGCCGGCACGTCGAGCAGCAGCACGTCGAGCGAGGCGCGCACGTCGGCGGCGATTCCCGCCAGGTCATCGAGTTCGCCTCCGAGACCCTCGAGCACGAGCCCCTCGGAGACCAGGATCACCGCCTTCTGGCCTTCGAGCCCGGCCAGACTGCGCAGCACCCCGCGAATCGAGGTGATCGATCGGTCGGTCTGCTGGCGCTGGTCGCCCACGACCTCGGCGGCTTCCTGTTCGACGTCCCGCTCGCACCGTTCCAGTTCGCCGGTGCCGGCGACGCCGGCGCATTCGCGGGCCAGGACCTGCGCGATCATCACCGCGTCGCTCTGCCGATAGAGCGCGAACGACTCGGTGATGCTGACGTTGAAGCGGCGCCGGCTGGTCGCGAGCCGGCCGGTCACGCGCAGCATCGCCTCGCGCACCTTGGCATGATCGGTGGTGAAGTCGACGATCTCACCGGGGCCGGGGACGGCGACCAGTGCCAGGCGGTCGTTGGGCTGCAGGCGGTCGACGAACTTGAGCGCGTTCTGCATCACCGGGCGCACCGCGCCGAAGCGGATGTTGCCCTGATCGACGAGCAGCAGCACGGCGCGGCCGGTCGGGCCGCCGGCGCTGTTGGTCGAGATGGCCGGGTCGGCCGGCTCGGTCCGGAACGGCTTCGGGGTGTTCCTGGCCAGCGCCGCCGCCAGCGGGTCGGTGAGCTTGATGTACTCCGATGTGGCCACCTTGCGCGGCCGGCCGTCGACCTCGACCTGGAAGTCCGTGGCTGCCAGGTCGGTGACCTGGGCCCCATCGCGGTCGAGCACCACCACATCGAGCGGCAGCACCTCGACGCCGGTCCTGAACACCGGCGTCTGCTCGCCCGTCGCGGGTCGGGCCGGGACGGGCGGTAGCGGAGGTGATAGCGGCCGCGCCGGGGCCTGAGCAAAGAGCGCCGCCCCGGCCCCGACGGCGGCGATGAGCGCAAGCGGCAGGCGGATACGGGTCATGGCACTGGCAGACATGCGCTCCTCCGGGCTGAACCGCGCCGTGACGCCTGATTCCCAGGGCGCGTCGATGGGGTCAGCGGCGGACCGCACGAGGTCGGCTGAGCCGCCTCGGCATTATTGCGCCAAGCGGGCCTGGATGCGCGGCTCGGCCGGGTTCGATATGATCGGTGGCTGTGTCAGTGAGAGACGTGCTGATTGTGGGTGCGGGACCGTCGGGATTGGCTACGGCCATCGCCTGCCGGCACCACGGCCTGGACTATCTGGTGGTGGAGCAGGGTGCGCTCGTCGACGCCATTGCCAGGTTCCCGGTGAACATGGTGTTCTTCACCACGCCGGAACTGCTCGAAGTGGGCGGGGTGCCGCTGACGTCGCCGTACGAGAAACCGACCCGGGCCGAAGCCTTGCGCTACTACCGGAGGGTGACCGACACCTTTCAGTTGCAGGTGGGGCTGTTCGAGGCAGTGACGGCGGTCGAGCGCGACGACGTCGACGGCGAAGCGGTGTTCTCGGTGTCGACGCGTTCCCGGCTCGGCGCCGTGCGCGTGCGCCAGGCCCGCGCCGTGGTGCTCGCCATGGGCTACTACGGACTGCCGAACCTGCTCGGCGTGCCGGGCGAAGACCTGCCACACGTGACCCATTTCTATCGTGAGCCTCATCCCTACTACCGGCAGCGCGTGGTCATCGTCGGCGGCAAGAACTCGGCCTGCGAGGCCGCCCTCGAACTGCATCGCAACGGCGCGCACGTCACCATGGTGCACCGCGGCGCCGCGCTCGGCGACTCGGTGAAGTACTGGGTGCGGCCCGACATGGAGAACCGGATCAAGGAAGGCGCCGTCATCGCCCACTTCGACACCCGCGTCGTAGCCATCACGCCGACTGCGGTCGTGGTCGAGAGCGGCGGCGTGGAGCGCGAGATCGCGGCCGACGGCGTGCTCCTCCTCACCGGCTACCACGCCGACCCGGCGTTCCTGCGCGGCGCCGGCGTGACGCTCGACGCCGACACGCACGCGCCACACTACGACCCGGCCACCTTCGAGACCAACGTGCCCAACCTCTTCGTCGTCGGCGGTCAGGTGGCGGGCACACGCACCGGCACTGTGTTCATCGAGAACGGACGGGCGCACGGCGAGCAGGTCGCGCGCGCGCTGGCCGAGCGGCTGCGCCCGGCGTAGTCAGCGCGCCGTCAGCAGGCCACGGTGCACGAAGGCCGCGGTTGCGGCCCGCGCGCCGTCGAGCGCGTCTACCTGCGCGCCGAGCCGCCATGCCGCGCTGGCAAACACGTAGTGCCGGCCATCGGCGGTGAGCCGGCCCACGAGCCAGCTCACGCTCGTGCCGTCATCCGCCTGCGTAGCCCCGGTCTTAGCGCTGAGGACCAGACCCGCGCGCCACTGCGCTTCGAGCGGGTGGCTGCCGGTGGCATTCTCGACCGCGCCCGGTTCTTCGATCAGTGCGGCCTGCACTGCGGCCAGGTGGGCCGGCGCGATCGGCAGCGACTGATCGTAGAAACGGCGCAGGAAGGCGACTTGCTCATCCGGCGACACCCGCAGGTGTCCGTTCAGCCAGTACTGGGTCACTGGGCCCGACGTGTCGGCGTTGCCGTAGTGCACGCGCTCGAGCCAGTCGTGCATGCGACCTGCGCCCACGCGCGGCGCGATCCGCTGGAAGAACCACAGCACCGAGGGCCCGATGGCCGACACGACGGTCTGGTCCTGTTGCCACGATGGCCGCCCTGGATACGCCGTGCCATCCCAGCGCTCCACGCTCGTGGCGGTGACGACGCCCGTCTCCAGCGCGAGCAGCGCATGCGGGATCTTGAAGGTCGAGGCCGGCGGTAATCGCGTGGCGCAGTCCGCACGGTCGGACGGGGTCGTGCGATCGGCAGCCACGTCGTGGATCACGACGCAGGTCTTCAGGAAGGGAGCCGCTGGAGCGGCGTGAAGGGCCAGCGCAGCCGCCCCCACGCTGGCCGCCACGAGTGCCGAGGGCAGGAGTCCGCGCATCGCTCTCAGTGCACCGGCTGTGGCGCCACGATCCGGCCTTCGAGCGCGCGCGAATGGCCGGCGTCGACCGCAGTGCGCAGGGCCTCGTCGCTGGCATACGGCACATCCGGGATCTCTCGGGCTTCGACTGCGAAGGGCAGGTCGAGCACGAACGGATTTGGCGTCACGTGCAGTTGCTCGATCTCGAGGCGAATCGTCCACGGTCCAATCGACGCGGGTTCGGCCGCTCGCGTGCAGAAGGCCAGCGACAGCAGATCGCCGAGGCGCACGTAGACGTAGTCTCGCACCAGCGTCTTCAGATCGCCGCCCGAGCGTGCCAGATGGTGGTCGCGAAGCGCCGTCATGGCGGGAAAGAAGTCGCGCCACTCGAGGTCGTGGCGCAGCCGGTCGTAGACCGTGAGCGCGTGGTGGGCGACGAGCGCGGCCGCCCACGGCACGGCGGCCAGCCGCTCGACGCTGTGCGGCCACACCCCCTGCCGCACGCTGGCCGGCACGTGGATGAAGTCGCGGATCGCGCCGCTGGCCGGATCGACGG
>JBDTWC010000340.1:0-4264 GCA_040006875.1 Acidobacteriota bacterium
GAGCCACGAGGCCGTGTTGCCCTTCCGCGAAGACCACCGCTGGCCGGCCGACATCTACCTCGAAGGCAGCGACCAGCATCGCGGCTGGTTCCACAGCTCGCTGCTCGTGGGCATCGGCACGCGCGGCCGGGCGCCGTTCGATCAGGTGCTCACCCACGGCTTCGTGATGGCCGAAGACGGCCGCAAGATGTCGAAATCGCTCGGCAACAGCATGTCGCCGCAGGACGTCATCAAGCAGAGCGGCGCCGAGATCCTGCGCCTGTGGGCGTCGATGGTGGACTACCGCGAGGACATCCGCATCGGCAAGGAGATCCTGACCCGCACGGTCGAGGCCTACCGCAAGATCCGGAACGTGCTGCGCGTGCTCGTGGCCAATCTCTACGACTTCGACCCGGCCAGCGATCGCGTGGCCGCCGCCGACCTCGAAGAGGTCGATCGCTGGATGCTCGCAAAGTACGCCGACGTGGCCACGAAGATCGTCAAGGCCTACGAGGACTACGACTTCCCCACCGTATTCCAGCTGGCGAACCAGTTCATCACCGTGGATGTCAGCGCCTTCTACGTCGACGTCACCAAGGACCGGATGTACACCTTCGGCGCCAGTTCCCGAGCGCGGCGATCGGGCCAGACGGTGATGTTCACGATCGTCGACGGCCTGGCGCGTCTGCTCGCACCGATCCTGTCGGTGACGATGGACGAGCTGTGGCGCGGGCTGCCTGGCCCGCGCGAGGCGTCGGTGCACATGGCGCTCTTCCCGACGGATCTCGAGGGCCTGCTCGACGAGCCGCTGGTGCAGCGCTGGACGGCGCTCGGCGCCGTGCGTGATGCGGTCAACCTGGCGCTCGAACAGAAGCGACAGGACAAGACCATCGGCGGCAACCTCTCGGCCGCAGTCGAGATGCGGGCCGCCGGCGCCACCCTCGACCTGCTGCGCGGCTACGAGGCGTTCCTGCCCACGCTCTTTGGCGTGTCGGCGGTGCGTCTCTCAGCGGGCGGTAGCGAGGCGGCGAAGGTCGACGTGACCCGCGCCGACGGCATCAAGTGCGAGCGCTGCTGGCGCATCGTGCCCGAAGTGAGCGCCGAAACCGGACGCGAGGGCTTGTGCCCGCGCTGCGTCGACGCGCTCTCCGAAGCGGTCAGCCTGTAGGTCCGACATGCGCCGCCTCGAGCTCGTCATCGCACTCACCGTCGTGGTGCTCGACCAGTGGACCAAGTCGCTGGTTCGAGGCCGGCTCGAACTGCACGACAGCATCGACCTCGTGGCCGGCTGGCTCAGCTTGACGCGCGTGCACAACACCGGCGCCGCCTTCGGGATGCTGAACGGAGCCGATTTCCCGTTCAAGACGTTCGTGCTGATGGCGGTGGCGGGCACGGCCCTGGCGGGCGTGGCCTGGTACGCCGCCAGCCTGCCCGACTGGAACAAGATCGCGCGCGCCGGCATCGCCGGGGTGCTCGGCGGCGCCATCGGCAATCTCATCGACCGGGCCACGGCCGGCTACGTGCTGGACTTCGTGGACGCATACTGGGGCACCTGGCATTTCTGGGCCTTCAACATCGCCGACGCCGCCATCTCGCTTGGCGTGGTGCTGATGCTCCTCGACGTGGCGCTCGATTTTCTGGGATACCGACGTGCACCCAATCCTGTTTGAGGCCGGCCCGGTCACAATCTACTCGTACGGCGTGCTGCTCGCGTCCGCCTACCTGCTCGGCCTGTGGCTGGGCGTGCGCCGAGCGCGGGCGGCGGGTCTCGACGGCAACCGGGTCATGGACCTGGGCATCTGGGTCATCATCGCGGCCCTGGTCGGAGCCAAGGGACTGCTCTTCGTCGTCGACTTCAACCACTTCACGAGCAGCCGCGAAGAGTTCATGTCGCTGCTGCGCTCCGGGGGCGTGTTCTACGGCGGGCTCATCGCCGCGTCGGTCACCTGCATCTACCTGCTGCGCAAGCACAAGCTGCCCCTGTGGCAGTCGGGCGACCTGTTCGCGCCGGGCATCGCGCTCGGCTACATGGTGGGACGCCTCGGCTGCCTGGCGGCGGGCTGCTGCTACGGCAAGCCGACGCAGGTGGCCTGGGCGGTGACCTTCACCGACCCGGCCGCCGCGCTGAACGTGGGGACCCCGCTCGGCGTGCCGCTCCACCCCACGCAACTCTACGAGTCGCTGGCCGGGTTCGTGATTCTCGTCACGCTGCTCGTCATCGAGCGGCGCGGCAAGCCCTACGCCGGCCGCACCTTCTGGCAGTTCGTGCTGATGTATGCGGTGTCGCGCTTCGTCATCGAGTTCTTCCGCGGCGACGATCGCGGCATGGTCTCGATGTTCTCGACCTCGCAGATCATCTCGCTGGTGCTGGCGCCGCTCAGCCTCGTGATGCTGTGGTGGCTGGCCGGCCGCGCCGCCGCCGCGCCGACCGCACCCGCGGTCGTCCGGCGCCGGGGTTCGTTCTGAGCCGCCGTCCCCACGTCTGGCCCCCTGACCCGGGCGAATTCGCAATAGGGAATAGAATTCACCGTCGCTGGGGCCCCGCCCTGGCATTGGAGGGGTAGAAATGCGTCGATTTGTCCTCGCGTGTGTGGGCCTGATGGCCTTCGTAACCCTGGCAGAAGCGCAGCCAACGCTTTCACTGCCGAGCATCGTCGTCAACCCCGGAGCCAGCGTGGCCGTCACGGTGAACGGCGTCGCCGGTGAGAACTTCGCCGTCATTGCCAGCACCACCAACTCCGGGTTCTCCTACAGCGGTGTCGCCCTGGCGGTCGGCACCGACGTCACCATCCTGGCCACCGGAGTGCTCGGAGCAGGGGGCACGGCAGTGGTGAGCGTCACGCCGCCCTTCCCGGCTTATGACCGGTTCTACATCCAGGGCGCCACGTCGCCCTCTCCGGCCTTCGCGCCGCTCAACGCCACGCCCGGTGTCGTGCTGCTCAACTCCCAGGAGGCCCGCGTCTACCTGGCCGTGGGCGGCGGCGTGAACGCCAACGGCAGTAGCTTTGCGATGTCGCCCGGCGTCACTTCCACGCGCACCGCCGTCGGCACCTACCAGGTGAACTTCGCCGGTCAGTTCAGCGGGCCGAACGTGATCCCGAACATCACGTCCTTCACCGCGGCCAACATCACCACGATCACGTCGAACAACGGCGGCTTCACCGTGACGTTCAGCGCCGACACCGGCTTCTTTTTCACGGCCACGCCGATTCGCCGATAGCCAGACCTCGGCGCGGTCGTCTACACTCGCAGGGACCGGGGCGCGTTCGCCCTGGTCCTCGCGCTGGTGCCCGCGGCCCTGACCATGCCTTCCCAGTCATTCGACGTCACCGACGACCACGCCGGTCTTCGGCTCGACAAGTTTCTCGCCGGCGAAGTGCCGAACCACTCGCGCGCGCAGTTGCAGCGCCTCATCGACCAAGGCCGCGTCACCGTGGCGCGGGTGCCCACCCCGAAAGCAAACACGGCGGTGCGGACCGGCGACCGGATCACGCTTGACGTCCCCGAAGTCACCCCCTCGGACCTGGTGCCAGAGGATCTGCCGCTGCCGATCCTCTACGACGACGCCGATCTGGTCGTCGTCGACAAGCCGGCCGGGCTGGTGGTGCATCCGGGTGCCGGTCATGCCACGGGCACGCTGGTGCATGCGCTGCTTCATCACGTGAAGGACTTGAGCGGCATCGGCGGCGAGGCCCGGCCGGGGATCGTGCATCGCCTCGACAAGGGCACCTCGGGCGTGATGGTCGTGGCCAAGAACGACGCCGCGCACCAGGAACTGGCCCGTCAGTTCCACGATCGCGAAGTGGAAAAAGAGTACGTGGCACTCGTGTGGGGCACGGTGCACAACCGCAAGCGCATCGACCTGCCGATCGGCCGCGACCCGGTGCACCGCGAGAAGATCTCGACCCGCGCGCGGCGGTCGCGCGCGGCGGTCACGCGGGTCACGTGGGCGCGGCAGTTGCCCGGGGTCACGCTGATTCGCGTCGCCATCGCCACCGGCCGCACCCATCAGATCCGCGTGCACCTCAGCGCCATTGGTCACGCCATCGTCGGCGATGCGGTCTACGGCGGCGTGCACAAGCGGGTGGCGCACGACGTGCGTGCGGTGCAGCGGCTGACCCGCCCGTTCCTGCACGCCGAGCGCCTTGCCTTCACGCATCCCACAACCAAGGAGCGGCTGTCGTTCGAGGCGCCGCTGCCTGCCGACCTGCTGACCGTGCTGGAAGAGATCACCCCGGCCGACAAGCGAGCGGCCGTACTCGCGGAGCCCCGTCATGTCCCAGCC
>JBDTWC010000341.1:0-4262 GCA_040006875.1 Acidobacteriota bacterium
TCGTCTGGGGCATTGCCCCGGACTTCTACATCCATTCGGGCCTCCCGCCGGCGACGCGGTTCGCGCTACCGCAGGACAGCATCAGCGGCTACGTGCCCGGTCGCCAGGCGGAAGGGCCGGTGACGGCGGCCAGCCAGGCCGCGTCCGCGCGCGACTGGGACCTATTGCTCGGTGATCTCGAACGCCACCACGCCACCTTCATCCTGGATATGGCGCCCACCGGGCTGCGCCGATGGAACGCCTTCCCGGTCGCCCGGTTCCCACAGCTACGTGCCTACCTCGCGGCACACTACGACGCGCTGGCCACTGTGGACCGTGCGCTCATCTACAGGCGCCGTGGATGTGCCGGCCGGCCACTGGACGATGCGCCGTACGTGCGCGGTCCTGGCTGACGTGGTCGCTGGAGGCCACGCGTGGCGACCGGGCGGACAAGAGTAGGCCGCCGACACTGACGAGGAGGTGCCCCGACCTGACCGTGCCGCAGATCGGCAGCCTGTCTCCACTGGCTGCGGGTCAGGGCAGCCCGTCAGATCCAGCGCGGACGACTTTCGGCCGCCAGGCCCCCAGCGCTCGAACGGTGTCGGACTGGCGCGCTGCCGTCACGAACAGTGAGGTCACGCCGAAATTGGCCAGCGCTCGCTGCAGTCGCTCCGGCACGTCGAGCAGCACGATCCGCTCAACTGCGTCGCCCATGGCGCTCTTGATGTCGAGGATCGTGGCGATGCCGCTGCTGTCGAAGCGATCAACGGCGGCGAGGTCCACGACTAGCTGCCGGTATCCTGCTGAAGCGACACGGTTGACGGCCTCCCGAAGGGCGTCCAGGTCATGGCCGAATACGAGCTGACCCGCGAGCCGGATGCCGGGCGTCACCCCGAACGTGCCCTCCGCGACCGTCAATGCTCGGGGCGTGTCCATGGGCGTCGCTAGAATCGAATGCGACCCGAGAGCTGGAGCTGGCGCGGGGCGCGGGCCGACACCGGCTGACCGAACAGGGGCGAGCCCACCGTGCCGACGTACGCACTGTAGTTGACCCGATTCAGCAGGTTGAAGACGTCGAGCGCGTAGGTGATCGCATGACGGTCTTTGCCGCTGCCGAACTTGGCGGACCGTGACAGCCGAAAGTCGAACTGCGCGGTGCCGGCGCCGTTGCGGCTGTTCCGCGGCACGCCCACGGGCCGTGCCCGGCCCCGGCCGTTGTTGAAGACGTCCGCCCCGAGGGTCTCGGTGTATGGCGCGCCCGACGTCAGCGTCACGCCGACGCCGAGGTCGACGACGCGGCCGGGGTTCACGCTGCCGAGCAGCAGGAAGCGGTGCCGGCGGTCGAAGTCGGCGCGGCCCCATTCGCCGGCGGTGTCGTAGTCGTTGGCCGGGTAGCTGGTGATGCCGCTAGTGTCGTTGTGGGCCTGGCTCCACGTGTATTGGGATTGTCCGCTGTACCAGCGTCCCAGCTTGCCCCGGAGCGTGACCTGCAGCGACTCGGTGTCTTGGCGTCCGTCGGACTGAATCTCGCGCACCGCGCCGTAGGCGGCGTTTGGCCGTGACGCAAAGAGCGGCGGCAGCGGCGCGTTGACGTCGCGCGACCGAAACAGGTGGTACCCTCGCGCGCCAGTGATGGTCGTGGAGAGCGTGAGTCCTTTGCGCAGCTGGTGGTCGAGCCCGAGGCTGTACTGGACAGTCTGCGGAATCTGGACGTTGGTAGCCAACCGCACGATGCTCGCCGGCTGAGCCAGAACGGTCGCGCCGGCCGGAAACGGATCCGGATACGACGGATTGCTGACCACCGTGCGTACGAGGCCGCCGGGCCCGGAATGCAGCAGGTCGGCAATGGCGCCCGCGCCGCTGCGGTCGTTGAAGATGCCGATCCCCGCGCGAATGACGTTGGCCCTGCTGTCGCCGGGGGCGTAGGCCAGCGACAGGCGGGGCGCCACGTTGTTGACGTCGTGGAAATAGTTCTGCCAGTCGTAGCGGACGCCCAGTGACAGCGACAGACCAGGCCGCACCTGCCAGTCGTCCTTCAGGTACGTGCCCACTTGCTTCTCGAGGAATGCGAGGTCACCGTTGCCCTGTTGCTGGATGAAGGCGTAGGGCCGCCCGGCCGCGTAGGCCTCGAGCCCGCCGAAGTAGTAGGTGCCGGCGACATTGGTGCGATCGAAGAACCCGCGGCGGCTCCAGTCGGGAAGCTGGAACCCGCCTTGGACCTGATGGTGTCCGCGAATCCACACCAGGCTTTCGGTCAGCTGTGTGTGGACCTCCGTCTGCACGAGATCACCCTGGCCGCCGCTCGTGAAGGCACCGGCCACGACCACCCCGCGCTCTGCCGACGCGCTCACGGTGGGTTCGCGCTCGTGGCCCACGAGCATCTGGAATTGATTCAGCAGCGTCGGCCGCAGTGCCGTCTGTTGCGTGTAGGTGAGCTGCTGTTCGTGATGCGTGAACGTCGTGCCGGCCGAGGCCAGCGTGAGGCCGCCGACGCCGCGATTCTGGCGTTGCTCGTATTCGTAGCTGGGACGAATCGAGATCGTCGTACGATCGCTCCACTGGTGAATCAGGCTCATGGCGACGAGCGCCTCACGATTCTGCTGCGGCGCCACCTCGTGGATCGCACCGCTCACACCCAGAGCGAAGACCTCGGCCTGTTGATCGTCGGACTGGTCGTCGGCCGACAGCACGAACGACGTCGTGCCGCCGTGTCCGACCGGTCCGCCCAGCGAGCCTTCAAGAATGCGCTTGCGTTCTGGCGGCCGCGTCGTCGCGAACGCGTTTCGCGCGTCGAGGTGCGCGTCGCGGAACGACACATTGCCCTCGCCTTCGAAGGTCTGCCCGCCAGGCTTGGTCAGGATCTCGATGCGGCCCCGGCCGGGACGTGCGTACTCCGCCGAATACGGATCCTGGTTGATCTTGATCTGCTGCACGGCCGAGGCACTGACCCGTAGCGCGCTGACCTCCATGCCGTTCACGACAATGGTGGGCCCGCCGGACCCGAGGGCGCCAGCATCGAGGAAGCGCGAGAGCGCCGAGACGTAGTCCTGGTCGAAGATCGGGACGCTCTCGAGTGCGTCCCGATCGATGGCAATCGCGTCGAGGTTGCTGGCGGATGTCGCTCCGACGTCGGCGCCGCCGCTGCCGACGGTCACGTCTTGGGTCACGTCTTCCAGCGCCAAGACGAACGTCTCGGTCGGAGGCTGCCGAGCGCCGACGCGCACGCGGCGGACGCCCGGCTTGAATCCGGTGAAGACGACTCGCAGGTTGTAGGTGCCCGGAGGCACCGCGTCGAAGTGAAAGCCTCCAATGCCGTCGGTCTCGGTCGAGCGTACGACGCGCCCCACGGCGTTCGACAGCGTTACGGCGGCCCCGGGCAGTGCTCCTGCCGTCTGATCGAGAACGACGCCACGCAGCTCCGCTGCGGCAGTCGCCGATTGCGCGGCGGCTGGACCTGCCGGTGTCAACAGCAGCGCGCCGATGAACGCGCCAGTGATTCGCCAGGGCATGAGCTACTGCATCGCGTAGACCAGCACCTTGAACGTGCCGGGCACCGCTTGTGGACGCCCGGTGCCTGAGGGATTCGGCTGGGTCTTGGCGGCCGGCACGAAGATCTCGTGCGTGACCGGGTCGAGGACCATCGTGCGCCCTGACACCATCGTCGACAGGGTCTGGACGACCGTGAGCGTATTCGGGGTGTCGAGGTGCGCGATGGTGACCGTGCCGTCGGCGCCGTTTGAGGCGAAGGCCAGTCCGGTGCCGGCGTCGAACGTGCCGCCGTCGGCACCGGCGCCGATTGGCGTCGTGGCCACGTGCCTGCCAGACGTGCTGTCGGTGACGACCATCACCGTGTTGGCGCAGGCACTGAACAGGCGCTTGTTCTTGGGGTCGTAGCCCAGGCCCGTCGGCTCCTCGCAGCCGGTCAGTGGCCACGTGGCCACTTTGGTGTGCGACGGGATGTCGATCACGGCGATGGCGCCGGTGTCTTCGAGGTTCACGTAGAGCCGGCCGGCGGCCGTGTCCTGGACCACGGCCTCGGGCTTGCCCCCGAGGTCGATCGTGGCCACGACGGTGCCTGACTGTGCGCCGAAGACGGTGGCGGACTTGCCGGAACCGTTCATCGTGTAGACCTCCTGGCGCGTCGGCTCGTAGAAGATGGCGTCGGGATTGCCACCCGTGGCGACGGTGCCGATCGCTTTCAGCGTCTTGAGGTCCACGATGGTCGAGGTGTTCGCCCGGCCGTTGCTCGAGAAGCCGCGGCCCAGGTCGGGCGCCACGGCGAA
>JBDTWC010000342.1:0-4238 GCA_040006875.1 Acidobacteriota bacterium
GGTGACGAATCGTCCAGAAGGAGCATCGTGTGGGCAAGCAGGCCGTGGCTGCCGTGGGCGCCCTGGCGGCGCCCTGGGTGACTGCCGCCGCCACGCTGGCCGCCGCCGCCGGGGTCGCGTGGTACGCCACGCGCGCCCTCGGGCTCGGCGTGTGGCTGCCGGTTGTCGTGCCGATGCTGGCGCTGCTGCTCACCTTCCTGAGCGACCTGGCCTGGATGTACTTCGTCGAGGGCCGCGAGAAGCGGAGGGTCAAGCGCCTCTTTTCGCGCTATGTGTCGAAAGATGTGTATCAGCAGATCCTGGCCAGCCCGACCGAGGCGGTGCTGGGCGGGCAGCGGCGCGAGATGACCGTGCTCTTCTCGGACATGCGCGGATTTACGACCTTGTCGGAAAGCGGCGAAGCCGAAGATCTGGTGCGGCAGCTCAATCAGTACTTCACGAGGATGGTGGAGGTGGTGTTCGCGCATCGCGGTACCATCGACAAGTTCGTGGGCGACATGGTGATGGCGCTCTACGGGGCGCCGCTCGACGATGCCGACCATGCCGACCACGCGGTGCAGACCGCGCTGGCCATGGTGCGGGAGCTTCAGCAGCTCAACCGGCTGTGGGCGGTGGAAGGGCGGGCGGCGCTGGACATCGGCATCGGCGTGAACACGGGGGAGATGATTGCCGGGAACATTGGGTCCGATACGATCATGAGCTACACGGTGATCGGCGACAACGTGAACCTGGGCGCGCGCCTCGAGTCGCTCAACAAGGACTTCGGCACGCGGATTCTGATCTCCGAGGCGACCAGGCGCCAGTTGAAGGGCAGCTACGACATCCGGCCCCTCGGCTCGGTGACGGTAAAGGGCAAGACCAGGCCAGTGGACGTATTTGAAGTGCGCACGGAAGGGCAGAGCGAGGTATCCGCATGAATCGACGGGCAATCGTGACCATCGCCGTGGGCTTGACCCTGGCACTCTCCGCGGCCCCAGGCCGCGCCGAGCAGCTGGGCAGGCTCGGCGGCGTGGTGAAGAAGGCGCAGCAGTTCAAGGACGTCGAGATGACCGACGCCGAGGAAGCCCAGCTTGGCGCCGAGGTCAGCACGCGCATTCGCGCCCGTTACGGCGTCGTGCAGAACGCGGCCGCGCACAAGTACGTGGCGCTCGTCGGCATGACGCTCGCGTCGGCCAGCACCAAGCCTGGGCTGGCCTGGAAGTTCATCATCCTCGACACCGACGCGGTCAACGCCTTCGCGGCGCCGGGTGGCTTCATCCACATCACCAAGGGCGCGCTCGCCAACCTGAAGAACGAGTCGGAGCTGGCCGGCGTGCTCGCCCACGAGATCATCCACGTCACCGAGAAGCACACCATCCGCGCCATCCAGAAGGGCAAGCTGGTGCAGATGGGCGCCGACGAGACCCTCGCCGGCAACAACGCGCTCATGGGCAAGCTGGCCGACAAGGCCTACTCGGTGGTCGAGCAGGGCTTCGGCCGCGGCGAAGAACTCGAGAGCGACGAAAAGGGGATCGTGCTCGCCAACACCGTGGGCTACGCGCCGCAGGGCATGAACGGGTTCCTCACCATGCTGATGGAGCGCAACAAGGCCAACAGCACCACCGAGAAGAACGGCCTTTTCGCCTCGCATCCCGAGACCAAGGAACGGGTCGACAAGATGACCAAGGAGATCGCGTCGGCGAAGCTGACCTCGACGGCCACGGTCGAGGCGCGTTACACCGCGACCATCACCTTCAAGCCGGTGTCGGTCACTGAGGTGGCGACAATCGAGACCGGCTCGTCTGGCGCGGCCGGCGCCACCAAGCCCAAGGCTGCCGAGGAAGAGCCCAAGAAGAAGGGCCTGGGCGGTCTGGCCGGACGCTTGAAGCCGAGCGGCGGCGAGCAGAAGTCGGCTCAGGTCACCGGCTCCGGCGCCGGTCGAGGCGCGGGCAGCGAAGATCGTCTGGCCAAGGGCGGCGCCAATCCGGCGCTGGTCGCCGTGGCCGTCACGGCGGCCGACGTCACCGCCTTCAAGAAGGCCGGCGGGCTCAGGTAACAGCGGCGACGGACGAGCGGCTAGCCGCTCGTCCGTCCCGCCGTCGCGGAAATGCAACTGCCTGCCGTCACCGTCCTCGCGCTCGTCGCCGTTCTGGGCGCGCTCGTGGCCGTACGCGGCCGCTTCCTGCGCGGGCGGCTCGGCTTCGCGGCCGTGATGCTGCTGTGCGCGCTGGTTCTCGACGTAGCCCTGGCGCGTGGCATCGGCGACCCGCTGCTCGTGGGCGGCCTGGCGCGCCTGATGCTCACGGCCGGCGGGATTCTGAGCGCGGTGTCGCTGCTCTTCAATCCGTGGCGGCTCGATCGCGTATCCGATCGCGTGCCCGCGATCGTACAGGACGTGATCGTCATCGCGCTGTTCGCGGTGGCCGCCACTGCGCTGCTCGACGAGAAGATGCTGACCACCTCGGCGGTCGGCGCCGTGGTGGTGGGCTTCGCGCTCCAGGACACGCTCGGCAACCTTTTCTCGGGCCTTGCGATTCAGGTCGAGAAGCCGTTTCGAGTCGGCCAGTGGATTCGCGTCGGCGACTTCGAAGGCAAGGTCGAGGAAGTCACCTGGCGCGCTACCAAGCTGGTCACCAAGGCCGGCCAGTTCGTGATCGTGCCCAACAGCACGATGTCGAAGGACGCCATCCTGAATTTCTCGGAGCCAACCGAGCCGACGCGTCTCGAAGTGATCATCGGCGCCAGCTACGACGCGCCGCCGAACCTCGTGAAGCAGGCCTTGCACGAGGCGCTCGAAAACGCGCCGCTGGTCCTGCAGACGCCCCGCGCTGACGTCGTGATCGAAGATTTCTCGTCTTCGTCGGTCAGCTACCGCGTGCGCTTCTGGATCGCCGACTACGCCCGCGACAGCACCGCGCGCGACCAGGTGCGTTCCAATATCTGGTACACGTTCAAACGGCGCGACATCGAAATCCCGTATCCGATGCAGGTGGAGTACAGCCGCGAGGAAGTGCGCACGCGCCCGCCGGAACGGCTGCAGGCGCTGGCCGAACGGCTCGGGAAGATCGATCTCTTTACCGGGCTCGACGACGTCGAATGCGCGCGTCTGGCCGATGCCTGCCCCGAGCGCATCTTCGGCGCCGGCGAGCGCGTGGTGCGGCAGGGCGCGGCCGGCCAGTCGATGTTCGTGGTCCTCGACGGCGCCGTGCGCGTGACCCTCGAGCCGTCCGGACAGGACGTGGCGGTGATCGGCGAGGGCGGATTCTTCGGGGAGATGTCGATGCTCACGGGCGAACCGCGCACGGCCACGGTCACGGCGGTCGACGACGCGGTGCTGCTCGAGATCTCCAGCGACCGCTTTCGTGAGCAGGCGCTGCGCCGGCCGGCGCTGGTCGAGCACGTGAGCAACGCCGTGGCGACGCGCCGGACCGGATTGGCCGAGGCGCAGGCGGCGGCCGACCAAGCGCAGGCCACCGTGCCGGCGCCTCAAAGCCTGCTGCGCCGCATCCAGCAGTTCCTGAGGGTCTAGCGGTTCAGAGCGTGAGCGCCGTGCCGGCTCCGGTCTCGACCGCGCGACGGTAGACCAGGTCGGCGGCCACGACGTCTTCCACCGCCATGCCGAGCGACTTGAACACGGTGACGTCGCTGGCCGAGGCACGGCCGCGCACGCGGCCCAATACGACCTCACCCAGCTCGCCGAGCACGTGGGCAGCGGTGAAGTGTCCATCGCGAATGCCCTGCACGACGTCGCCCGACTCGACCAACGCGGCCGCTTTCGAGTCGACGATCAGTCGCGCGCGCGCCAGCAGCGCCGGCGGCATCTCGCGCTGATCGGGCCGGCACGCGCCGACCGAGATCACGTGCCCGCCCGGCGCCACCCAGGCGTCGTCGATCACTGGCTCGGGCGACGTCGTGACCAGGACCACGATCGCGGCGCCGCGCACGGCCTCTTCCGCCGAGGCCGCCGCGCGCAGCGTGCCGCCGGCGTGGCCCTGCATCTCGCTGACGAAGCGCTCGCGGCTGTGCGCCTGCGGACTCCAGACGCGAACATCGCTGAGCGTCCGCACCAGCGACAGGGCCTCGAGGTGGCTGCGCGCCTGCACGCCGGTGCCGATGATGGCCAGCGACGAGGCGTCAGGGGCCGCCAGGTGGCGCGCCGACACCGCCGACACCGCGGCCGTACGCGCTTCGGTGATGTAGCGCCCGTCCATGATGGCGATGAGGCTGCCGGTGTCGGGGTCGAGCAGCAGGATCGTGGC
>JBDTWC010000343.1:0-4234 GCA_040006875.1 Acidobacteriota bacterium
GGTGAGGATGCCCTCGGTCGTGGCTCGCACCAGCGGCAGGGCGAAGTCGCGGACCGACGTGTAGCGATAGTCGTCCATCGTGCCGCTGGCCGCTTCGCGCTTGAAGAGCGTCCAGCGCGGCGGGTTGGGTCCGGCGCCATCGGCGCGGGTCGCGACCAGGTGGTCCGACTTCTCGATCATCTCGGCCAGGCTCTTGGGGAAGCCCGGCTTCAGGGTGGCGAGATAGGTGGCGATCTGCACCGGGAACTCCGGATAGCGCACGGCCGTGTAGTACTCGCCCTTGGCGTCGAGCAGCCACTTCGGGTAACGCACGTCGACGATCGTGGCGCCCGCCGCGCGCATGGCGGCGAGTGCGGCCTCGATCACCCAATCCACTTCCTCGTCCTGACCCATGAAGTCGCGCGCGATGCCGATGCGCGCGCCCTTCAGCGCGTCAGCCTTGAGGAACTTCGTGTAGTCGGTATCGAAGTGCCCTTCGCTCTTCTTGGTGGCGGCGTCGGCCGGGTCCACGCCGGTCATCACGCCGAGCACGGCGGCGATGTCGGCGACGTTGCGCGCCAGCGGACCGCCGGTGTCGAAGCTGAGGGCGAGCGGGATGATGCCGTCGCGGCTGAGCAAGCCGTGCGTGGGCTTGAGGCCGACGACGCCGTTGGCCGTCGACGGCCCGCGCACCGACCCGCCGGTGTCGGTGCCGAGACCCACGGTGGCGTAGCCGGCGGCGATCGACACGCCCGTGCCGCCCGACGATCCCGACGGCGATCGCGCCGGATCGTGCGGGTTGTGCGACTGGCCCCCGAGCGAGCTGAACGCTCCGCCCGATGCAAACTCCGACATGTTCGCCTTGGCGAGGATGATGGCGCCGGCATCGCGCAGCTTCTTCACGACGAAGGCGTCATCGGGCGGCAGCGAGCCCTCGAGCAGCAGCGAGCCGCCGGTCGTGGCCAGGTCGAAGGTGTCGAAGTTGTCTTTGAGGATGACCGGGATGCCGTGCAGCGGCGAGCGCTTGCCCTTGGCCTTCCGCTCAGCGTCGAGGGCGCGCGCCTGCTCGAGCGCCTTCGGGTTGAGGGTAATGAGCGCGTTGAGCTTCGGGCCCTGGTCGTCGTAGGCATCGATGCGCGCCAGGCTCAGTTGCACCAGCTTCTCGCTCGTGAGCGTGCCGGCATCCATGGCTGCAGCGAGCTGGGCGATGGTGGCGGAATCGAGCTCGACGGCCTGCGCCGCCGCGACCGCCACCGAGAACACGAGCAGACCAGACGCGCAGAGCAGGGCACGAGCGACACGCATGATCATGGTCTCCGGGGCCCAAGCTCGGGCCAGACTGCGTCGAGGAACACGGCGCGCGACGACCATCGGCACCGAAGAAAATTAGTGGAAGTGGCCGTGCTCGGGTGACCACACCTGGCCTGGGAGACCCGTTGCCGACGACGACTCGCCGTAGGACATCACCCCGGCGGCGACGCCGCCGACGATGGCCGCGGCCACGAGCGCCAACAGCACGCGGCTGCGCCACGACGTGCCGCGCTTCTCTTCGCAGCAGGTCTTGAACTTTTTGCCGCTGCCGCACGCACACAGGTCGTTGCGGCCGGGCTTGGTGTGACGAGACATGGCGACCCTCGTTTCCGTCCCAGGGCGGCCAGCCGTGCGCGGCACGCCGTTGTGGGACCTGCCGATAGTGTCGATCTGGCGCCGCCGGGTCAAGCCGCCTTCGGGCCCCAAATGCGCAGGGCGACTCGGCGCGCCACCTCCGAGATCGCGGGCGACGTTCGCGTATCATGCCCCGATATGACCAAGACCATCTCGATCCGACCCGTCCTGACGGCCTTGTTGATCGCCGTCGTCGCGCTGCCCACCGCCGCGTTCGCCCAGGCCAGCGCCCAGCCGTTCGAACCCACCGTGGGTCAGGCCGGCAAGGACGTCGTGTGGGTGCCGACGCCGCAGGCGCTGGTGGAGAAGATGCTCGACATGGCGCAGATCACCGCGCAGGACCTGCACTACGACCTCGGCTCGGGCGACGGCCGCACCGTCATCACCGCCGCCAAGCGCGGCGCGCGCTCGTTCGGCATCGAATACAACCCCGACATGGTGGAGCTGTCGCGCAAGAACGCCGCCACCGCCAAGGTGTCGCCCGATCGCGCCACCTTCGTACAGGCCGATCTCTTCGCGACCGACTTCTCGAAGGCCAACGTGGTCACGCTCTTCCTGCTGCCGTCGATCAACATGCGGCTCCGTCCCCAGATCCTCGACATGAAGCCCGGCACGCGCATCGTGGCCAACACCTTCACGATGGAGGACTGGTCGCCGGACCAAACCGAGACCATCACCGGCGACTGCGTGAGCTGGTGCACGGCACTCTTGTGGATCGTGCCGGCGAAGGCGGCGGGTACGTGGCAGGTCGGGCCCAACACACTGACGCTCACGCAGAACTTCCAGAACTTGAGCGGCACGCTTGGCGCCACCGCGATCAGCGAGGCCAAGCTGCGCGGCTCGGCCATCACCTTCACGGCCGGGGCCGCCAACTACTCCGGCACGATCGATGGCAACGCCATGAAGGGCACCGTCACCGGCGGCAGCGGCGGCACCTTCACCGGCACGCGCAAGTAGCGGTCCGCGGGTCCCGCATTCAGGAGTCGCCATGACGCACGTCACACAGCTCGCCACCGGGTTCGCACTGGTGGTCGCACTCGTCGCGATGGCCCCGCCGCTCGGCGCCCAGGCCGAGCAGTATCCGCACGCGTTCCCACGCACCGGCGTCACGCAGCTCATCGACAACACCCGCGTCACCGTGTGGGAAGTGAACTGGCGACACGGCGACAAGCAGCCGATTCACCGTCATCACTACGACATGGCCGGCGTCTACCTGCGCTACGGGCCGATCACGGTGACCGGACTCGACGGCCAAGCCAACACCGGGGCCGAGTTCCCGGTGCCGCGGCCCTACTTCCAGGTGAAGGGCATCACGCACCGCGAGGAAGCGGTTACGCCCGGCGCGCCCGAGCGGCTCGCCATCATGGTCGACCTCAAGGACGCGGTCACCGACATGATGATGATCGACGACCCCGAGCCGTCGGCCTATCCGCGCGACGGCGCCACCAACGTGCTCGACAACCAGCGCGTGCGCATGTGGGACTACACCTATCAACCGAACGGTCCCGCACTGAAGCGCGTCTACCGGAGCGACGTCGTGGAAGTGGTCGTGAGCGGCGGCACCATCAAGGTGGTCGGCCGCGGCGGCAAGACCGAAACGCGCGTGCTGGCCGAGAAGCAGGCCCGCTACATCACCCGCGGCACGGTGCAGAGCGAGCAAGGCGTCAGCGGCACACCGCGGGTGATTGCGATCGAGCTGAAGTAGCTAGAACGTCTTCCGCGCCACCCACTCGCGGTAGAGCGAGTCGGTCACCACGTAGGTGGGGCCGTCCTTGATCACGACGTCCTGCTTCACCAGTGCGCTAAGAGCGGCCTGCACGCTCGATGCGCCGGCCAGGCGATGCTTGGTGCGCACGTCGGCGGAGAGCATCTCGCGGCCGTCTTCGAGCACGAGCGCGCGCAGGGCCGACCGCTGGGCCAGCGTGAGCCGCTGCCACGACTCCTCGAACATCGTGTGCTGCTCGTCGAGCAGTCGCGTCAGCGTGAGGTGCAGGTCGTCGAGGCCCACGCTGCGCCGCGCGGCGTCGTGGATGTCGTCCCAGGTTTCGTGCGCGAGGCGCTGCACGTCGTAGGGCACGTTGCCGGCCAGTTCCACAATCGCCGCGCCGAGCCCCGGTTCCGGCGTGATGCGCGAGGTCTTGAAGCGCTGCTCGAGCCAGTCGCCGAACAGGTCGGGGTCGATCTTCTGCAGCCGCATCACCGGTCCGGCCTTGTAGAACGGCCGCTTCGGGGTGAGCATTTTCTCCATCAGCGACGGCTCCGAGCCGGCGAACACGTAGCCGACCTGCCGTTGATCCTGCACCGCGGCGCGCAGTGCGTGTTCGACGTTGCCGCTGTCGAACGACTCGACCGCCTGGAACTCGTCGAGCATGATGGCCATGCGCTGGTGCCGGGCAGCCGCGATCTTGGCCGGCATGGCGAAGACCTCCGCGGCCAGGCGGGCGGTGTCGCGGGCGGTGCGCACGGCCGGGAACGCCAGGCTGAAACCGGCCGCGCCGCCCGTCGTGCTGTCGAAGCGCACTTCCGGCCGGGCGCTCTGCAGCAGGTCGCTCGTCCAGCGGCGGAGGCGGCTCACCGGCGTGTCGGCGGC
>JBDTWC010000344.1:0-4225 GCA_040006875.1 Acidobacteriota bacterium
AGCAGATCGCGCAGGCTGGTGTTCGAGAAGCGCAGGTTGAGCGGCTCCTTCGACGACGGATTGAGCACCGGTTCCTGGGAGTTCTTGCGGGCCTGCTCGCGCATCGCCTCGATCGGCGGACGCGGCCGTGCGGCCTCGAGGCGCTCGCGCAGCGCGCGATCGAGTTCAGCGGCCCGGGCCGCGATCGAGCGATTCGAGGGGTCGAACTCACTGGCCTTGCGGTACTCGCGCAGCGCGTCGTCGGCTTGACCGCCGGCTTCGAGTTCGCGGGCGCGGGCCACGTGTATCCCTGCGGCCGCCTGCATGGCCCGCTCCAGGGCAATCTTGTACTCGGGCTTGTCGGGCGAGCTCTGCAGCGCCTGGCGGTAGTACTCCACGGCTTCGTCCCATTGCTGAGCGTGTGCCGCGCGCTGACCGCGGGTATACGAGCGACTGGCGCCGCACCCGACGAGCACGACGGCCGCCATCACGACGACGATGGCCTTCCCCACTCCTGATCTCACCACGCGTTCTCCAGCTTTCCGCGCTACTGCCCGGTCAGACGCAGCGTCTGGCGGCCGCGCCCGTCGGCGTACGCGATCTCGATCGACTCCTGGCCAATCGAGAGGATTCTGAACCGACCGTCGATGATAGCCCCTTCGCCGCCGTGCACCACCAGGCCCTTGCTGTCGCTGAGCACGGCGATGCGGCGCGCACCCGAGGCGCCTTCCACGATTCCGATGAACTTGAACGGGATGGGGGGCAGGGGCGGCGGGCCGGTCGGAATGAACGGCGGAATCACCGCCACGTCGGACGTCGCCGGGTCGGGCCGGTGCACCGAACGCACCACCTCGCGCGCGCCGAACACGAACGGGTTGCGCTCGGCGTCGTCGGGCCCCGTGCGCGCGTCGCTCAGCGCTTCGAGCCGAACGTCGACCGGCGTCACGATGGCAACCGCAGGCTCGACCGCCCGGCGCGCGGCCGCGGCGGCTGGGACGTCGGGCGCCGGCGCGCCGAAATAGCGCCACCCTCCGACGACGACCAGTGCCGCCAGCAGGCCCATCAACACCTGACGCTGACGCTCAGGGGACATCCGCGCTCGCCTTGTAGTAGGTGGAGATGACCAGCGTCAGGTCGAGCGGCGCGGTGGCGTCTTCGCCTTCCGCCAGCACGATCGAATCGACGACCACGAAGTCGTCGGCGGTCTCGAGCTCGTAGAGAAAGCCGCGCACGTCGCGATAGCGGCCCACCAGTTCGACCCTGGCCTGGAGGCGATCGAGATCGCTGCCCTTGAGGTGCTCGGGCGTAACGACACTGCGTGTGAACGTGACGTCGTGGGCGCGCGCCAATTGCCCCACCCGCAGCTGCAGCAGACGCCGGGCCCCAGCCACGTCGGCGGGCAGCACCTCGCGATAGAACTGCGACAGCTCACGCGTCGCCGTGTCGCGACCGTCGCGAGCGGTGGTCGCCGCCGCAAGTTCCTTGACCGCCTCGGCGGCATCGGCCGCCGCGGCCTTGGCGCGCACCTCGGCCGAGCGCACCGATCGCGACATCGGCAGCACCCCGGCGGTGAGGGCCACGACGTTTGCGGCCACCAGCACGGCGAGCGGCCAGATCCAGGCGCGATGCTCGCGCATGATCCGGCGCATCATGACGCCGCGGGTCTCGGTCATCGCCCTCCCTCGGTGCCCGCGGCAGCGGTCGCAGCACTCTTGGTTTCTGACGACGCCGGCGCCGGATTGGCCGCATGGCGGTAGTAGCCCTGCAGATTCGACTGGATGGTGCCGTCTTCGAGGGTCTCGTCGAGCCGGGAAATGAGGCCGCGGAACGTGCCGGTCCCCTCGAGCTTGCCGATGAAGACATCGAGGTCTTCGAGCCGGCGCGAGACCACCGTGAGCGACACCATCAAGCGCCCCTCGGCATCGGTCTGTGGCTGCACCTGGACCAGCCGCACGTCGGGCGGCAGCGTGTCCTCGAACTGATTGAAGAGTTCGGTCCAGGAGAAGGTGCGCTGCTGAATCAGCTGGTTGGCTTCAGTGGCCGACTTGGCCACGGTCTTGAGCTCAGCGGAATCGAGGCCCCGACGCACGCCTTCGGCAGCGGAGCGCGCCGCCGCTGCCCGCAGCCCTTCGCTGCCAACGCGTTCGCCGAGCATCGTGCCTTGCTGCGCCAGGCTCACGATCGTGGCGGCGTTCACCGCCGCCCAGGCCGCCGCCACCGCCAACGCGACCACCAGCGCGCCGCGCACGAGCCGCTCGTTGTAGAAGGGACGGGTCGCGAGATTGCCGTTCAGCATGGCTACGCCGTCGCCCCGTCCCGGAGCAGGATGCCGATCCCGGGCGCGAGGGCATCGGCCAAGGCCGGCGACATCGCGGTGCGGTCGGCCGGCACCGCGGCGCTGAAGGGGTCAACGGCTGACACTTCGAGCGCCAGGCGCTCCGAGAGCTCGCGGCGCAACTGGTCGGCACTCGCCGCCGTCGAGCCGCCCGCGAGCAACACGCGTGCGAACTGGCGACCGGCCAGACGATCCTCGTAGTACATCGCCGTCTGGTGCACCAAATCGGCCACCGAGCCTTCCGACTCCTCGCCGCGCGTGCGATAGAAGATGAGATGTCCGTCGCGCAGCACGGCGAGGCTCACGTACGAGGGTTCGGCGTGCACGAGCAGCCAGTCACCAGCCACTGACCGGCCGGCGGCGAGCACGGCGTTGACCACGTTGAAGGTCGAGAGATCGACGACCCCGGCGTGCGCGCCGGCCAGCTCACACGCCTGTTCGTACTGCGCGAGCACGTCACGTCGGGCCACCGTGACGATGAACTCATGGCTGCCGGCCGACGACGCACCGGCGGTGTGGCTCACCACGGCTTCGTCGAGCGGAAACGGCGTCGTCTTCTTCACCTGCCAGCGGATCAACTCGTCGAGGTCGGCGGCACGCGCCGGCAGCGACTCGAACTTCACGATGCTGACCCGCGCCACTGAATCAGGCACCACCAGGCAGACGCGGCTCAGACGCACGCCGGCCGTGGCCGCCGCACGACCGATGGCCGCGACCACGCCGGACACGTCGGGCATGTTGAGGGTGCCGACGGCCCCGCTGATCGCCGCCGGCGGCATCGTCGCCACGCCGTAGCCCGCCAGCATGGCCGTGCCGCCCCGCCGGTCCACGCGCACCACCGCCACCCGGCCGGGCGCGAGGTCGACGGCCACGCCCGGAGGCGCCGGCTGGAGAAATGACGGCAGGTTCATTCGACGAAAGTCACCTTGTTGATTTCACGCAGGGTCGTGAGTCCCAGCATGACACGCTCGACCGCCGACTCACGCAGGAAGCGCATGCCCTGTTCCTTTGCGGCGCGCTTCAGCTCCGAGATCGGGCGCCGCTCCAGGATCAGCTCGCGCACGTGGTCGGTGAGGTCGAGCAGCTCGCAGATCGCCATGCGGCCCTTGAAGCCGGTGCCGCCGCATTCCACGCAGCCCACGCCTTCGTAGAACGTGTGCGTGTCGGCCAGGGTCGGATCCATGGCCGACTCGAGCAGCTGCTCGCGCGGGATCGAGACCGGCTGCCGGCACTTCTCGCAGATCTTGCGCACCAGCCGCTGCGCCAGCACGCAGTTGAGCGCCGATACGAACTGGTAGGGCTCGACCCCCATGTTCAGGAAGCGGCCGAGCACGTCGAACACGTTGTTGGCGTGCACGGTGGTGAACACCAGGTGGCCGGTGAGCGCCGACTGGATGGCGATCTGAGCCGTCTCCGGGTCGCGGATCTCGCCGACCATGATCTTGTCCGGGTCGTGCCGCAGAATCGACCGCAGGCCGCGCGCGAAGGTCAGGCCCTTCTTCTCGTTGATCGGAATCTGCGTGATGCCGCGCAGCTGGTATTCGACCGGGTCTTCGATGGTGATGATCTTGTCTTCGATCGAGCGGATTTCGGCCAGCGCGCCGTAGAGGGTGGTGGTCTTGCCCGAACCGGTCGGCCCGGTGACGAGCACCATGCCGTAGGGCTCGCGGATGTACTTGCGGAAGCGGCGCAACTCGAGTTCCGGAAAGCCGAGGATGTCGAGCCGCAGCTCGGTGAACTGCTCGCTGATCGACTGCTTGTCGAGAATGCGGATGACCGAATCCTCGCCGTGCGCGCTCGGCATGATCGAGACGCGGAAATCGATCGTCTTGCCGCGCACGCGCAGCCGGAAGCGCCCGTCCTGCGGCACGCGCTTCTCGGCGATGTCGAGTTCGGCCATCACCTTGATGC
>JBDTWC010000345.1:0-4217 GCA_040006875.1 Acidobacteriota bacterium
CGGTGGTCGTGGCCCGTCACGGCTTCGGCGATCAGTACCGCGCGCAGGACTTCCACTTCCCGAGCGCCGGTACCATCACTCTGAGCTGGACCCCGAAAGACGGCGGCGAGGCCATCTCGCGCGAGGTCATGAAGACGCCGGGCAGCGGCGTGGCCCTCGGCATGTTCAACCTCGACGCCTCGATCGAAGGCTTCGCCCGCGCCTGCTTCACCTACGCGCTGGGCCGCAACTATCCAGTCTACCTGTCGACCAAGAACACGATTCTGAAGGTCTACGACGGCACCTTCAAGAACACCTTCCAGCGGATCTTCGACAGCGAGTTCACGGCGCCGTTCGAGGCCGCCGGTCTCACCTACGAACATCGCTTGATCGACGACATGGTCGCCGCCAACATGAAGTGGAGCGGCGGCTACCTGTGGGCATGCAAGAACTACGACGGCGACGTGCAGAGCGACACGGTGGCGCAGGGCTACGGCTCGCTCGGCCTGATGACGTCGGTGCTGATGTCGCCCGACGGCAAGACGGTGGAAGCCGAAGCGGCGCACGGCACGGTGACGCGCCACTACCGCATGCACCAGCAGGGCAAGCCGACCTCGACCAACCCGGTGGCGTCGATCTTCGCGTGGACGCGCGGGCTGCAGTATCGCGGCAAGTTCGACGGCACGCCCGAGGTGGTGACGTTCGCCGAGACGCTCGAGCAGGTGTGCGTGGACGTGATCGAGTCCGGGCGCATGACCAAGGACCTGGCGATTCTGATCCGCGCCGACCATCCGTATCTCACGACCGAGGAGTTCCTGCAGGCGATCGACGGCGAACTCCAGGCGCGGATGGGGGCCTGAGCGCCGGGGCTCGGGGCGAGCGGCCGCTGCGATAGACTGCGCCGCATGTCCCTGCGCCCTTCCCGTCAGTCCTGGTGGCTCGTGCCGGTCGCCCTCGTGGTCGCGGCCGCGGCCGCGCCGTTTGCGCAGAGCCGCTCGGCCCAGCCCGACTGGACCGCGGTCGAACCCGAAGCGCTGCAGGTCTATCAAGCGCTGATTCGCTTCGATTCCAGTGCCAGCGAGCGGGCCGAGGCGGAGTGGCTCGGGGCGCTCTTTTCCCAGGCCGGCATCCCCACGCAGGAGTTCTCGCTCGACCCGCAGCGGCCCAACCTGGTGGCGCGGCTGAAGGGCAACGGCCGCAAGCGGCCGCTCCTCATTCTCGGGCACCTCGACACCGTCAGCGTCGACGCCGCGAAGTGGACGTTCCCGCCGTTCAGCGCCACCCGTGACGGTGGCTTCGTCTACGGCCGCGGGTCGATCGACGACAAGGACAACCTGGCCTCGGCGGTGATGACCATGCTGCTGCTGAAGCGCTTGAACGTGCCACTCGATCGCGACGTGATTCTGCTGGCCGAGTCGGGCGAGGAAGGGCAGTCGAACCTCGGTATCGACCACATGATCGCCCAGCACTACGCCGAGATCGATGCCGAGTACTGCATCGCGGAGGGTGGCGACACGATTCGCGAGAAGGGCGAAGTGCGCTACGCCACCGTGCAGGTCAACGAGAAGATCGTGCGCGGGGTGGAGCTCACCGCCGTGGGCATCGCCGGACATGGGTCGGTGCCGCTGCAGTCGAACGCGATCGCGCATCTGGGTAACGCCGTGGGGAAGTTCATCACCTGGCAGCCGGAGGTGAAGCTCGACGAGACCACGGGCCGCTACTTCCGGCGCCTCGCCCCGCTCGCGTCCTCGCCCGAACAGGCGCGCGCGTATCGCGACCTGGTGTCACCCGATCCGAAGGTGGCGGCTGGCGCGGCCGACTGGCTCTGGGCCAACGAGCCGCGGCACGCGTCGATGGCGCGCACGTCGGTGTCGCCGAACATCGTCACTGGCGGCTACCGTTCGAACGTCATTCCCTCCGAAGCCAAGGCGCGGCTGGATGTGCGCATGGTCCCGAGCGAAGATGCCGACGCCTTGCTTGCGCAGATCACGAAGGTCATCGACGATCCGAAGGTGGCCGTGCAGTTTGCGGCCGGCGGGGCTCGTTCCCCCAGTGCACCGACCCGTCTCGACGGAGAGCTGTTCACCACCGCCGAGGCCGCGTTCGAGGCGGTCTACCGGGTGCCGACGCTGCCGTCGATGAGCACCTACGGCACCGACATGTGGCCGCTGCGCGCCAAGGGCATGCAGTGCATCGGCATCGGCGCCGGCGTCGATCTGGAAGACCAGTCGGCCGGCTACGGCATGCACGGCGATCAGGAGCGGCTGCGCGAGAGCGAGTTCCAGCGCTTCGTGCGCTACAACTGGGAACTCATCACCCGCTTGGCCCGAGCCCGCTGATGCCCGCGGCTGCGGCCCCGTCCCGCGGACGACGGACTCCTCACAGGGCAGGTGCCCGCTCCAGAGCCTGCCGCCCGGTCCCCACCCCGTAATACAATCCCGGCGTGTCCACTGCCGCCACGTCCCGTATTTCGCCCACCACCCAGATCATGATCGGCCTGATCCTGGGCCTGATCGTCGGCTACATCGTCAGCGTCACCGACCCGAGCTGGGCCAACGTCATCCGGCCGTTCAGCCTGATCTTCATCCGCATGATCCGCATGATCATCGCGCCCCTGCTCTTCGGCACGCTCGTGGCGGGCATCGCCGGCGCCGGGCACTTCAAGGACGTGGGCCGCATGGGCCTGCGCGCCATGATCTACTTTGAAGTGGTGACCACGTTCGCGCTGGTCATCGGCCTGCTGGCCGTGAACCTGATGAAGCCGGGCGTGGGCATGGTGCTGCCGGCGCCATCGGGCGCCTCACCCATCGCCGCCACTGCGCAGACCTGGGATCAGATCCTGCTGCACGTCGTGCCCACCTCGATCATCGAGGCCATGGCCACGGGCGACGTGCTGCAGATCGTGGTCTTCAGCATGGTGTTTGCGATCGGCCTCGGCATGCTCGGCGAGAAGGGCCGGCCGATGATCCAGTGGTGCGAGGCCCTGACCGAGACCATGTTCAAGGTCACCCACATCGTGATGCTCTACGCGCCCATCGGGGTCGGCACCGCCATCGCCTACACCATCGGCTCGAGCGGCCTCGGCGTGCTGCGCAATCTCGCCTATCTCATCTTCACGCTCTACGTGGCCCTGGCCGCGTTCGCGCTGCTCGTGCTCGTGCCGGTGATGCTGTTCTGGCGCATCCCGATCCTGGCTTTCATCAAGGCGATCAAGGAGCCGGCGCTGATCGCGTTCTCGACCACGTCGAGTGAGGCGGCGCTGCCCCGCGCCATGGAGTGCGTGGAGGCCTTCGGCGTGCCCCGCCGCATCGTGTCGTTCGTGCTGCCGCTCGGCTACAGCTTCAATCTCGACGGCAGCACCTTGTATCTGTCCCTGGCGGCCGTGTTCGTCGCTCAGGCCGCGGGGGTGGACCTGACCATCGGCCAGGAGATCACGATGATGTTGACGCTGATGCTCACGAGCAAGGGCGTGGCCGGTGTGCCGCGCGCGTCACTGGTGATCCTCGCCGCCACGCTGGCCAGCTACAACCTGCCGCTCGAAGGGGTCACGCTGATTCTCGGCGTGGATGCGCTGATGGACATGGCCCGGACCATGACCAATGTGGTCGGCAACTGCCTCGCCGCCGTGGTCGTGGCCAAGTGGGAGGGGCAGTTCCGCCCGCCGGCCGAGGCCGCGGCGGAGCTATGAGCGGCTCGACCAGCGTCCTTCTCGTCACCGCGCTGGCCGTCGTGTGCCGCGCGCCGGCGCCGCGCTGATCGACGCCCGGACGGTCCGCCGCCGCTACTTCAGAACCCCGACCGCCTTCAGGATGGCGATGAGCACGCACGCACCGATGATGCTCACGATGAGCGACGCGGCAGTGGTGGTGGCGGCGAAGCCGAGCGCGCCAGCGAGCATCCCGCCCAGCCACGCGCCGACGATGCCGACCACGATGTTCATCAGCGTGCCCATCTGCGCGTTGGTCTTCATGACCAAGCTTGCGAGCCATCCGATTACCGCGCCGACAATCAGCGACACAATCAATCCCATCGGTCACCCGCCTTTGGGTGCACGGCACGCCGTGACACCAACCACGCGCCCCATGCGCGTGAGGTATTCTGTCACGCCGTCAGGGTGCGCTGCAGGAACTTCGGGGCGCGGCGCTGATGCCTCACGTCGGTCCAGGGCTAGACCAGACACGACCTCCGCCCCGGCGACGGCCTGCAGCCCGGCCCGCCCGGCCGCGGCACCTTGCACA
>JBDTWC010000346.1:0-4213 GCA_040006875.1 Acidobacteriota bacterium
GACACCACGGTCGATCGCCTCATCAGGGACACAACTGCCAAGGGCGTTCGGAAAGCTAACTACACCAGGAGCACCGGCGACAAGAAGCACTGGGTCTTGAAGCCTGAGTCCGAGTGGGTGCTGACCCCCATTCCAGCCATCGTCTCGGACGACTTGTGGACCGAGTGCAACGCCCTACTTGACGAACGACGAATCGACGGCAAGCGACCGACCAAGCGGGCGGTACACCTCTTTGGAGGCAAGACGTTCTGCCAGTGCGGCACCAAGATGTACGTCCTGTCGAACTCGCCGAAGTACACCTGCCAGAAGTGCAGGAATAGGATTCCAGCCGACGATTTGGAGGCCATCTTCCGGGAGCAGCTGAAGGAGTTCTTCCTATCGTCTGACGAGCTGGCGGAGTACTTGGACCAGGCCGACGAAACCGTGGTCTCCAAGCGAGAGCTTCTCGATTCCATCGAGACCGAACGAGCCGGTGTCGTGGCTGAGATGGACAAGATCTACAAGCTCTACGTCGGAGACCAGATCAGCCAGGACGGCTTTGGTCGGACCTACCGACCCCTCGAAGACAGACTGAAGGCCCTCGACGACCAGCTCCCCAGACTCCAGGCCGAGCTGGATTTTTTGCGTATCCAGAACCTGTCCCGAGACGAGATTGTTGCCGAGGCACAGGACCTCTACGGTCGTTGGGCCGACCTTCTGCCGGATGAGAAGCAGCAGATCGTCGAGAACGTGGTTGAGCGGATTACCGTAGGAAAAGGCGAGGTTGCCATCGACCTCGCCTACATTCCGTCTCATTCTGAAATCACTACAAAAAGGCAACGCGGGAACAAGGATTCATCGCCGCAATGAGCGTGAACGTGGCGGGGAAAGCCACCGTGCCCGAGGCGCGGGAGATGCGCACCTGTCCCTCTTCGAGCGGCTGCCGGAGCGACTCGAGCACGCGGCGACCGAACTCCGGCAACTCGTCGAGGAAGAGCACGCCGTGATGCGCCAGGGTGACGTCGCCGGGCCGCGGCACGCTGCCGCCACCGACGAGCGCCGCTTCCGATGCGCTGTGATGCGGGGCGCGGAAGGGCCTTGCGTTCAGCAGCCCGGTGCCCGTCGGCAGCAGACCGGCCACGGAGTGTACGGCCGTGACCTCGAGCGCCTCGGCGAACGAGAGTGGCGGCAACACGCTCGGCAGTCGCCGCGCCAGCATGGTCTTGCCGGTGCCCGGAGGGCCGACCAGGAGCAGGTGATGCCCACCCGCCGCCGCGATTTCGAGCGCCCGGCGCGCCGTGACCTGCCCGCGCACGTCGAGCAGATCGCCGTCGAGATCCGGTGCGGCCGTCGTGGCGCGCGGCAACAGCGGCGTGGCTGGCCAGGTATCGAATGGCTGCTGTAGACACGCCACCGCCTCCGCGAGCGTGCGCACGGCCAGCACGGTGAGGCCGGTGACGACCGCGGCTTCCGGCGCGTTGCCGTGCGGCAGCACCAGCGCAGACACGCCGTGACGCTGCAGGCCGATGGCGACCGGCAGCACCCCGCGCGACGGCACCACCGCGCCGTCGAGCGAGAGCTCGCCGACGACCGCGAGCTGCCGCGGGTCGTGGCGCGGCACGACTCCTGCCGCTGCCAGAATCGCTACGGCAATCGGCAAGTCGAAGGCGGCGCCAGCCTTGCGCACGTCGGCGGGGGCGAGGTTGACGGTGATCCGATGCGGCGGGAAGTCGAAGCCGGAATTGCGAATCGCTGCCCGCACGCGGTCGCGGCTCTCGCGCACGCTCGCGTCGGGCAGCCCGACCATGGCGAAGACCGGCAGTCCGAACGACACGTCGACTTCCACCGACACCGGGAACGCATCGATGCCGCGCAGGGCGGCGCTCTGCACGTGAGCGAGCACACGGAAGGCGTTCCAAGGGCGATGCCAGGCGAGCGCACGCGATTTGCCTGGGGATCGGCGTCGACGCGCCCGTGGGATGGCGAATCGTGCGCGGCGCCGATGGGGATCACCGCGCAGTTCTTGCGCCGCCGGGCTACTGCGCGTTGGCCAAACGGCTGGTGCGGATCTGCAAGCGATCACCCACCCCGATGACGGAGCCGCGCAGACGGTTCCAGGCGCGCAGGTTGTCGACGCTCACCCCGTGGCGGTGGGCAATCGACGACAGCGTGTCGCCCTTGCGCACCCGGTAGACGACTGGCGTCGGCTCGTCGTCGCGGTCGTCAATGGCAGCTCGAGCGGCGGTCGTCTTGGTGGTGCGCGCGGCCACCGCCTCGGTGGCGGCCCTCGCCGATTCCGGGCGTCCTGCAAGCAGCGCGGCCGAGGGCGCGCGCGGCACGAGCAGCTTCTGCCCGGGATTCACCCGCGCGGCGACACCCAGGTAGTTGGCTTCGGCCAGGTCGATTCGCGACACCTTCAAACGACGCGCGATGGTCGGCAGCGACTCGCCCTTGCGCACCGTGTACCACTGCAGCGACGCCGTGTCTTGCGGCGACGATGCGTTCTGCGCGTCGATGACCATGGCCGCGGTGCCCATCGGCACGCGCACCTGGTAGTCGCGCTGGCGCACCGGCGTGGTCCAGCGACGCAGCTCGGGATTGAGTGCGCGGATGTCCTCGGCCGACACTCCGGCCCACTCGGCCACGCGGCGCAGGTCGGCGGGCGAGGTGAGCGTGACCACGTCGGTCGTGATGGGCAAGCCCGTCGGCACGTCGAAGCCGTACTTCTCGGGATTCTTCGCGATGATCGTCGCGGCCAGGATCATCGGCACGTAGTCGCGCGTCTCGCGCGGCAAGTGGCCGGCCGACGCGCTCAGCTCCCAGAAGTCGTCGATCCCTGACTTCTTGACCGCGCGCTGCACCCGTCCCGGGCCGCCGTTGTAGGAGGCGAGCGCCAGATGCCAGTCGTCGAAAGTGCGGTAGAGCGACTTCAGATACTTGGCGGCGGCGCGGGTGGCTTTCTCGGGGTCGGCGCGCTCGTCGATGAACCAGTCGTGCTTGAGCCCGTTCTCGGTGCCGGTGCCGCGCATGAACTGCCACACCCCGCGGGCGCTGGCCGACGACAGCGCCGTGGCTTTGAACGCGCTCTCGACCAGCGGCACGTAGGCCAGGTCGAGCGGCAGGCCTTCGTCCTTGAACACCGACTGGATCATCGGCATGTAGCCGGCGCCGCGCGCCAGGCCCTCGGTGAGGAATCCGCGCAGGCGCCCCTGGAAGAGCTCGACGAAACGGAGCACCCGGTCGTTGAGCGGAATGGGGATGTCGTGCTCGGTCGTGGCCAGGTCGTCGCGCACGAGGGTCGCGATTTCAGGAGCCGGCAGCGCCTCGGCTTCGGCCGCAGGCAGCGACAGCAACGTGTCGATGGTGGCCGGCTCCGAGGCCGTTTCAGTGAAGCCGTCGCCGCGGGTGAGGGCGGCCTGTTCAAGCGCGCTGATGCGATCGACGAGCGCATCGAGGGCGGCACTGAGCCGGGCATCGGCGCGGGCGCCGCCCGGCGCCGCCATCAGGGTGTCGAGGGCCAGGTCAAAGGCCACGCGGGCCTCGCGCAGGTGACCCTGATCCGATTCGCGACGACCGTGCTCGAAGGCCGCTTCGGCGGCGGCGATGGTCTGCACGGCCGGGTCGACCGCTACCGCGGCGGGCAGCGGTGCACTGAACTGCGGCTTCGGCGCTGGGGCCGTGGCGACAACGGGCGGCTTGTGAGCCGCGCATGCCGCACAGAGCGGAAGCACGAGCGAGAAGAGTAGTGCGCGTCGCATGCCGGTCAGGAGCCTGACGCTAACACGCCGGCGCGCGGCTGGTCAATCACCTCAGGCACGCCGCACTATCCGGTGCAAATGCAAGCGCGTGCGTGGGTTATGGTGCGGCGCCGGCGATCCACACCAGGATGTCGGCGGCGTTGCCAGCATCGCGCGCCGCGGGGGTGATGATGGTGCGCGGGCCGACCACGATGCGCGCACCGGCACGAACCGCGCTGCGCACATCGTCTTCGCAGACGAATGCGACCGGCGGACCGGGCGCGGCCGGCACCTGTGGTGCAGCCGGGGACGGGGCGCCGCGCGTGGCGAGGAAGCGATCGATCGCGGCGGTCATGTCGGCGGCGGCGACCGGATCGGGCGCGGGCTTGCGTGGCGCTTGGGGCAGGCTCGGTGCGGTTGCGGCGGGCGCCTGGGCGACCGAGGGCGCCATCGCCACACGTCCGGGGCGCGGCCGCAGTTCGTAGGCGACCCGCTTG
>JBDTWC010000347.1:0-4212 GCA_040006875.1 Acidobacteriota bacterium
TGGGCATGCCCAACGTCGCCGAGCTGCTGAACATCGTCGGGTTCGTGACCGGCGCGGCGCTGTGCGCGATGTTGCTGAGCCTGGTGCTGCGGGCCAGGGCCTTCGCCGACCGCGGCGATACCGTGCCGATCTTCATGGCCGGACTCGGGCTGGTCTGGAATCTCGGCGAACTCGGCGACTACCTGCTCAATCGCGCCGGCTTTTCCGGACCCGAGTCGTGGCTCAGCGCGTTGTCGTTCGCCGCGCTCGCCGGACTCGCGGCCGTGGTCGTGCACTCGGTCGCGCGCGACGTGCGCCGCGGCTGGGTCGTGATTGCGACGGCGTATGCCCTCAGCGCCGCGGCCACCGTGATGCAGGTCCGCACGCTGGCGTCGGGAGACGCCCGGCCCTCGGCCCTGGCCTTCACCACCCTCACGGTGGCGTTTGGGGCCATCGCGCTGCCGCTGGCGTTGCTCACGCGCCGGCAGACCAACGGTCGGCGGGCGCTGTGGATGCTGGCGCTGGCGCTGTTTGCGGTGGCGGCCAATCACCTGGGCCATTTCCACAACACCACTGGCGGCTGGAGCGCGGAACTGGTCGGGCATCACGCCGTGCTGCCGCTGGCCTTCGCGATTCTCTATCAGGAATATCGCTTCGCACTGGCCGACCTGTTCCTGAAACGCGCCCTGACCTTGCTGAGTGTCGTGGCCGTTGCCCTGGCCTGCATCGCCGTGCTCGCGCGCCTGCCGGCCGGGCCGGTGCCGGAGGCCGCCCTGCTCGCCTGCTGGGTGCTCACGGCCATGCTCTATCCCACTCTGCAGCTGCGAATTTCGCACTTCGTCGACTCGGCCTTGCTCGGCCGCCAGGACTACACCGAGTTGCGGGCGGGATTCGGCGCCAGTCTCGAGGAATGCGAGACCGCCGAGGCAGTGCTCGATCGGCTCGCGTCAGCGGTAGCGACCGCGATGGACGCGCGCCGCGTGTGGTGGCGCGGCCAGGGCGATGCCGGTCCGGCCGACATGCTCGTGACCACCGAGATCGCCGTGCCCACCACCGAGGCGCCGCACTTCTCCCTGTGCATTGGCGAACTGGTCGGCGGGCGGCATCTGCTCTCCGACGACCGCGCCTTCCTCGAGATCGCGGCGGTGGCGGCGGCGCGGCGCCTCGACGCCATGCGCCTAGCCGTCGAGCGCATCGACCAGCGGCTGCGCGAAGAAGAGATGGAGCGGCTGGCGGCCGAAGCCGAGCTGCGCGCGCTGCGCGCGCAGATCAACCCGCACTTTCTCTTCAACGCGCTGACGACCATCGGCTACCTGATTCAGACGGCGCCGCCGCGCGCCTTGAAGACGCTGCTCCGCTTGACCTCCCTCCTGCGCAGCGTGCTCCGCTCCGAAGGAGAGATGACGACGCTCGGCCGGGAGCTGGATCTGGTCGAGCACTATCTCGACATCGAACGGGAGCGCTTCGAAGAACGCCTGCGCGTGCACCTCGACGTGCCGCCGGCGCTGCGCGCGCTCAGCGTGCCGTGCCTGATCGTGCAGCCGCTGGTCGAGAACGCCGTCAAGCACGGCGTGGCTCCTGCGGTGCAGGGCGGCGAGGTGCGGGTCACGGCCCGTCTGCACGCCGCCGACGGCCGCCAGACGCTGGTCGTGTCGGTGACCAACACCGGCGCGCCACTGACCAGCGATCGAGGCGTGCACGACAGTCGCGTCGGCCTGCGCAACGTGGCTCGGCGCCTGGCTGGCTACTTCGGCGACCGGGCCGCGCTGTCGTTGTCGGCCGCGGGCGGCGAGACCACCGCCGAAGTTCGCCTGCCGGTCGTCGCCGCCGCTGCAACCGGCGACGGCGACCGCTTTCGTCGCGCGATTGGCTGAGGACGATGAAGAGCCTCACCGTGGTCATCGCTGACGACGAGCGTCCGGCCCGCAAGTTCCTCGCGAACCTGCTGGCGACGTGCCCGGACGTGGCCCTGGTCGGTGAAGCCACCAACGGCAAGGAGGCCGTCGCGCTGATCGAGCAGATCCGGCCCGACCTGGCCCTGCTCGATCTGCAGATGCCTGAACTCGGCGGCCTCGAAGCCGCCCGCCTGATCTCGGCGAACGCACTGCCCGCGATCGCCTTCGTCACCGCCTTCGACGAGTTCGCGCTCGAGGCGTTCGAGGTGAACGCCGTCGACTACCTGCTCAAGCCAGTGGAGCTCGAACGGCTCCAGGCCACGCTCGAACGAGCCCGCGCGCGCGTGACGGCAGATACGCCGGAGCGCGTGCGAGCGGTCACGGCGGCGGCCACGGCCTATGACGCCGCCACTCGCCGCACCTATCTCGAACGCATCCCGGTCCGGCGGCGCGACGAGGTCGTCATCCTGCCAGTGCGCCAGATCGCGTCGATCGTCGCCGACGGCGAGCTGCTCCACATCACAACTACCGCGCGCGAGCGCTACACCATCTCGCATCGCTTGCACGCGCTCGAAGCACGTCTCGACCCGCGGCGCTTCCTGCGCCTCGGCCGCGGCACGCTGGCGGCCGTGGACCTCATCCAACGGGTCAGCCCGATGCCCGGCGGCACCTATCAGGTCACGCTCTCCAACGGCCAGGAGCTGCCGGTCAGCCGCCTGCAGTCGAAAGTGCTGCGCGACACCCTGTTGAAGCTCTAGCTCTCTGCGTCGCTTGCAACGGGGCCCGGCGCCGTTACAATCGCCTCATGCGTTCCACCTTGTTTCTCTTCGGCGCGGCCGCGGCGGCGGCTCTCCTCATGACCTCCCACGGCCTCTCCGCCCAGCAAGACCTGCTGGCTCGCGCCCGGGCGATTCACGCGCAGGTGCCGCTCATCGACGGCCACAACGACTATCCCTGGGCGCTTCGCGGTCTCGACCCCGGCCGCGACCTCGCCAAGGCCGACATCACCGGCAGCGTGCCGTCGCTGATGACCGATATTCCGCGCCTTCGCAGCGGCGGTGTCGGCGGGCAGTTCTGGTCGGTCTACGTGCCCTCGACGACTCCGGCGCCCGAGGCGGTCGTGGCCACGCTCGAGCAGATCGACGTGGTCTATCGCATGCTGAAACGCTGGCCCGAGACGTTCGAGCTGGCGCTTACCGCCGACGACGTGGAGCGGGTGTTCAAGAAGGGGCGTATTGCCTCGATGATCGGCATAGAGGGCGGCCACTCGGTGGACAGCTCGCTGGCGACGCTGCGCATGATGTACCTGCTGGGCGCCCGCTACATGACGCTCACCCATAACAACAACACGCCGTGGGCAGATGCCGCCGCTGACCGGCCCGAACACGGCGGCCTCACGAAGTTCGGCGAAGAGGTCGTGCGCGAGATGAACTGGCTCGGAATGCTGGTGGACTTGAGCCACGTCTCGCCTGACACCATGGAGGACGCACTGCGCGTTGCCGTCGCGCCAGTGATCTTCTCGCACTCATCGGCGCGCGCCCTGGCCGACGTGCCGCGCAACGTGCCCGATGCCATTCTGCGCCAGCTGCCGAAAAACGGCGGCGTGGTCATGGTGAGCTTCGTCCCTGGCTTCACGTCGCCCGCCGTGATTGCCTACGACCAGCGCGCCGGCGCCGAGCAGACGCGGCTCCGGCAGACGATGGCCAACGACGAGGCCGGTGTCACCAAGGCGATGGCGGCTTGGCGCGCCACCAACCCTGGACCTCGCGCCACCGTGGCGCAGGTCGCCGACCACATCGATCACATCCGCAAGGTCGCCGGGATCGACCACATCGGCATGGGCGGCGACTTCGACGGCATCACCGAGGTCGTGCAGGGACTCGAAGACGTGTCGAAGTATCCGTCGGTCACCGCGGAGCTGCTCAAGCGCGGCTACTCGGATGACGAGGTCAAGAAAGTGATCGGCCTGAACGTGCTGCGCGCGATGCGTCAGGCCGAGCGCGTCGCGGCCGAGCTGCACAAGCAGCGCGGGCCCTCCACGGCCACGCTCGCCGGCTTGGACGGCGTGAAGTAACGCCGCCCGGCGCAGCTGGACCTGGAGCCACGCGAGGTCAGCGCGGCGGCAGTGCCAGCGCGTCGAGTAGCGACAGCGGATCCACGCGGTCGCCGTGGAGCCGCACCGCCCAGTGCAGGTGCGGCCCGGTCACGCGGCCGGTGGCGCCGACTTCTCCGAGCAGCGCACCCTTGGCCACGCGGTCGCCCTCCTTGACGCCAATCACCGACAGGTGCGCCATCGTGGAGAACAGCCCGTGGCCGTGGTCGAGGATCACGGTGTTGC
>JBDTWC010000348.1:0-4212 GCA_040006875.1 Acidobacteriota bacterium
CGCACCGCGGGGTAGTCGTAGTACTCGGGGATGAAGAAGAACCGGGCCGGCGTGCCGTTGAAGCGCGCGTTCAACTTGGTGGCGACGTTCTTCATGCCGGTCTGGTTGCCGCCGCTGTCGCCCATCAGGATCACGTTCGTGAAGCCCATCGACTTGAGGCTCAGGGCCATGTCCGTGAGCACCGCTTCGTAGGTCTCGGCCGACAGGAACACGCTGCCCGGGGCGACGCGGTCTGAATCAGGTCGTCCGGGCTCGAGCGTCACGATCGGCGCCACCAGTGCGTTGCCGAGCTTGCGGGCAATCGCTTCGCCCATCACCGCCAGCACGTAGTTGTGTTTGCCAGTGGCCAGATGTGGTCCGTTCGACTCGACCCCGCCCGTGAGAATGAGCGCCGTGGTCTTGCCGGCCTTGATGGCGTCGCGAATCTCCATCCAGGTGAGCTGCTCCATCCACACGCTGTCGAGCGCCGCGATCGGACGGGGCTCGTTCATCTCGGCTTGCCGCCGCGCTGCCGCTGCCGCCGCTTGTTCCGGAGTAGGCGCCGGACGCTGGGCCGCCGCCGCGCCGCCGAGCGCGAGGACGCCAATCGCCACGAGTGAGTAAATGGTCCGCATGACCGGGAACTCTATCGCAGATTCACCGTCGCTGCCGCACTCAACCGGAGCCCGCGCCACGGGCCGTCATCGGTCGCGTTGCCGAAGGCGCCCCAGCCGTTGCACACTTACGATCGAATGAAAGAGCAACCGATCGTGGTCTTCACCGACGGCGCCTCGAAGGGCAATCCCGGGCCGGGCGGATGGGGCGTCGTCATCGTCACGCCGGGAGGCGACGTGGCCGAGCTCGGCGGCGGCGCGCCGCTGACGACCAACAACAAGATGGAGCTCACTGGCGCCATCCAGGCGCTCACGCGGCTGCGCGGCACCAGCGGCCCGGTGTCGGTCTACACCGACTCCACCTACGTGATCCAGGGGATCGAGCAATGGGTGCACAACTGGCGGCGGCGCGGTTGGAAGACGGCCACCGGCGGCGAAGTCGCCAACCGTGACCTGTGGGAGTCGCTGTGGGAGCTCACGACCGAGCGGGGCGCCCGCACCATCGCCTGGCACTACGTGCGCGGCCATGTCGGCACGCCGGGCAACGAGCGCGTGGACGAGATCGCCGATGCGTTCGCGACGCTGAAGCGCGTGGCCCTCTACGATGGGCCGCTGCTCAGCTACGGCCTTCCGATTCTCGATCTGCCCGACGACACCAGCGTGCCGGCGCGGAGCAAGCCCGTTGCCGGCAGCTCCGGCAAATCGGCCAAGGGTCCCGCCTATTCCTACCTGAGCCTCGTGGACGGCACGCCAATGCGGCATGCCACGTGGGCCGAGTGCGAACGGCGCGTGAAGGGCCGTTCAGGTGCTCGCTTCAAGAAGGCGATGAGCGCGACCGATCAGGCCGACATTCTGAGCGCCTGGAACGTCGACCCGCGCGACCTCTGAACGGCCCGAGCCCCTTGCCCCCGACGCAGCTAGCCGCGCGCTTCGACCGGGTGCCAGCCGCCGAACGCCTTGCCGCGCTGGGCTGCGGCCAGACACGCGCCGATAGCGACGACGACCGACGCCGCCTCGATCGACAGGCCGTTGGCGAGCAGGTAGGCCGAGCGCGCGATGGCCTGAGCGGGCGCGGCGCCGCGCGCCAGCAGCTCGGCGTGTTCGAGCGCTGTCGGCGTGATCACGAAGGCGAAGACCAGCACGTGAAGCGCCAGCGCCGCTTCGACCAGATAGTCGCCTGGGTGCAGGAAACCGCGTTTCGCGAGCGCCAGGGTCATTCCGACGACGATGAAGGCCAATACCAGTGTCATGCTGCCCTCCGTTTCTCTTCCTGTTATAGCGCATCGAGGGACGGCATGCATGGCCGCGTGTCGTCGGCTACGCTGAGCTGGCTGACATGAGTCTCGCGTCGGCGGCCGCTCAGCCACATCGCTCTCGACCGCCGGCTCAGCGCCCCCGGGCGAGGCCGAGCGAGAGGAGCTTGCCGAGCAGATCGGGGTAGCCGAGGCCGGCGTGCTGCGCAGCGGAGGCGAATTCGGCGCTCTCGGCGATCTCCGGGTTGGGATTCGCCTCGAGAAAGAACAGCGTGCCATCCGGCCGCAGCCGGTAGTCGATGCGCGCGTAGCCGTCGAGCTCCAGGATCCGGTAGATCTTCTTGGTGGTGCGGATGATGTGCTCGACGAGCGAGGCCGGCAGGCCCTCGGCCGGCTGCTGATTGATGCCGGCGCGCTCCTGGTAGTCGGGGTTGTGCTTGGCCTGCTCGGTGGCGATCGGCACGCTGCCTCGCCCGAGGTTCTCGAACACGAGCTCCCAGATCGGCAGCACCTGCACGCGCCGATTGCCGATCACGCCGACGTAGAGTTCCCGGCCTTCGATGAACTCCTCGACGAGCGCGTCGTCTTCAAGCCGTTGATGGACGAAACGGACGCGCTCGGCCAGCTTCTCGTCGCTGTCGACGATCGACGACTGCGAGATGCCGAGCGACCCCTCCTTGGCCAGGCACTTGACGATGACGGGATAGGCAAGCGTCGCCGGCAGGCGCGGCTTGCGCCCCATGCGGGAGATGGCGAACCGCGGCATCCGGATGCGGTGGTAGTGCACCAGCTTCTTGGCCAGCGCTTTGTCGCGCGCCAGGACCAAGCCGCGGGGATTGCAGCCGGTATACCGGGCGTGCAGCAGTTCGAGGTAGCTCACCACGTGCTGGTCGAACTCCTGCTGATGATGGAACTCCTCCAGCAGGTTGAAGACGACGTGCGGCTTCCACTCCTCGACCGCCCGGCGAATCGGGGCCAACTCCTCCTGCACGCCGAGCGGGCGCACCTCGTGACCCGTCTGTCGCAGCGTGGTGACGACGTCGTACTCGGTCTTCCAGGCAAAGCTCTCTTTGTCTGAGTAGCCCTTACGGCTCTCCGGCGGGACGAGGCTGGGATGCATCAGCACGAGAACGCGGAGCTTCTTCACAGCGCGATCCAGTTGCGCCGGCTGTACAGGTAGTGGACCGTCTTGACGGCGAGCAGCATGGCGAAATCAACCCGGAGCTGGCGATCGGGAGCAGTGGCACGCAGGCGCAGCTCCCGACAGCGGCCGATCATGTCTTCGAGCACCTGATCGAGGGTGAACTGGTATTCGCCTGTCCACCGCGACACCAGCTTCCGGATCTCGCTGCGATTGCGGCGCAGGAACGTCGAGGCCAGCTCGCGATGGCGGTGCGCGGGGTCGTCGGAGAACAAGCGTCGCAGCTCGCGATCGTAGATGTCGGGCTGGCCAGCCGAGTACTGCTCGCGCTTGTGCGCGTAATACTCGCGCAGCGTCGTCCGGATCGTGCGCGCGGGCTCCACCCGGGCCCTGGTACGCACCGGCGGCTCGACCGTCTCGAGCTCATGCATCAGCTCGTCCACGTACTCCAGCTTCTGGAGCGCCGGCCAGCCGTGGTAACGCTTGCGCCAGATCGCTCGCGGCTGCATCCATACGGCGAAGGTCTCAGCGAAGTCTTCGGCGGGATGGCTCTGCGCATAGTAGAGCCTGAGATGCTGCACGAAGCGTCGGCTGGCGGGGTTGGGCCGGTAGACATCCGGATAGCGCCGGGAGGCGCTTCCAAATACCTGCTGCCAGCGGCGGCGGCGATGGAGCCGCCAGGCATGCTGCACCGAATGGCCGCACTCGTGACGCAGGATCCGAATGCAGTCTTCTCGCGAGCCGCCCTCGACCTCCAGCATCTGGCTTCGTTCGAGCCGGGTCAGGCGCGGGTGCGCCAGGTAGAACGGAATGGCGATGCCGGGCACATGGTCGGGACTGAACCAGTCGTGCGAGAGCCACGCGTGCGGTCGAAGGCGGACCGCGCGGCGCTCGAGGTCGTCATACAGCTCGGCCATGCACTGCTCGAGCCACGTCCCCTCGACCTGAACGCCAAGGTCGCAGATCCTGACGTCGAGAAGGCGTTCGTCGCTGTAGCGGCTCCAGGACCGGCGTAGTCGCGGTGCGGTGACACCCTTCAAAGCGGTAGTGGAGGTTCGAGCCATACGTCGCGCCTGATGTCCTCGACGTTCCAGACCGTCGTGCCCATACGTGCCGTCGTCGACCCGCCATTGTACAGAAACCCAGCCTCGGGAGCTTCTTCGCGGCACGCTGCGTGCCGTCGTCTCGTCCGGCCGGCGCTGGGACGAAGGCCGGAAGTCGAGCG
>JBDTWC010000349.1:0-4211 GCA_040006875.1 Acidobacteriota bacterium
AGTTGTCGGGGATGTCGTCGAACATGAAGCGGCGGCCTTCGCTGTTGCGCAGCACCCCGCCTTCGCCGCGCACGCCCTCGGTGACCAGGATGCCGCGCACGCTCGGTGGCCACACCATGCCGGTGGGGTGGAATTGCACGAACTCCATGTCGATGAGCTCGGCCCCGGCGCGGTAGGCCAGCGCGTGACCGTCGCCGGTGCCTTCCCACGAGTTGCTCGTGATCTTGTAGGCGCGGCCCACGCCGCCCGTAGCCAGCACGATCGCCTTGGCCGTGAAGGAGTGAAAGCGGCCACGTTCGCGATCGTAGGCGAGCACGCCGGCGGCGCCGTGGTCGTCGAGCAGCAGCTCGACCACCGTGTGCTCCATGTGCACGGTGACGCCCTGGTGAATGGTGTGGTCCTGCAGCGTGCGGATCAGTTCGAGTCCGGTGCGGTCGCCCACGTGAGCCAGACGCGGATAGCGATGCCCGCCGAAGTTGCGCTGGTTGATGCGGCCATCAGCCGTGCGGTCGAAGACCGCGCCGTAGCCCTCGAGCTCGCGCACGCGATCGGGCGCTTCCTTGGCGTGGATCTCGGCCATGCGCCAGTTGTTCACGTATTGACCACCGCGCATGGTGTCGGCGAAGTGCACCTGCCAGTTGTCGCGGTCGTCGTTGTGGCCCATGGCCGCGGCCATGCCGCCTTCGGCCATCACCGTGTGGGCCTTGCCGAGCAAGCTCTTGCAGATGAGTCCGACCGACACGCCGCTGGCGGCGGCTTCGATGGCGGCGCGCAGCCCGGCGCCGCCGGCGCCGACGATGAGCACGTCGTAGGAATAAGCGTGAGCTGCCGGCATCTACAGAATCCTCAGGTCCGTCAGCACGCCCATCGAGCACAGGCGCACGTAGAGATCGGTCGACATCACGCTGATCAGGCTGCACCAGGCAAAGAGCTGATGGCGGCCGTTCAATCCCGACACGCACGCATAGGCCATGTCGCACGTCTTCGACTTCGAGACCTCGTCGAGCCGTCCGCCGACCACATGACGCAGCACGTGGCAGCCCCAGGTGTAGCAGGCGAGCAGCACCACGTTGGCCGCCATGATGAGCGTGCCCACGCCGATGCCGAATTCGCGCGCGCCGGTCGTGGGATTGGCGAACCAGCAGGCGAGCCACACGTCGTAGGCGAGGAAGGCGATGAACACCAGCGCCACCCACATGAAGAAGCGGTGCGCGTTCTGCAGGATGAGCGGAAACGAGTGCTCGCCCCAGTAGCTCTTGCGCGGCTCGCCCACGCCGCACGCCACCGGATCGGCCCAGAACGACTTGTAGTAGGCGCCACGGTAGTAATAGCAGGTGAAGCGGAACAGCCCTGGGAAAGGCAGGATCAGCAGCGCCGGCGAGAAGGGCAGCCACCCCGGCCACAACGGCGGCCGGGCTCCGAACCACGCGTGGGGCGTGTCGCCGAACAGCTCAGGCGAGTAGAACGGCGAGAGGTACGGGCCGTAGGTGTAGTGATCGCCCTGGAACGCCGCCCAGGTCGCGTAGACGACAAACGCCGACAAGCCGACGAACACCACGAGGGGCGTCGCCCACCACGCATCGCGCCGGGACGTGGTCCCGAAGCCGCGGTGAACGGCCGCCACCGGAATGACCTGCATAGGGGGCCCTCCAGGCGATCAGCTAAACGAAGAGTCGGCGTAACCATAGTCAAGTCGCGCGCGGAAGTAAACTTCGACGACGATGAGCTTCCATCTGCCCGACGCGATCGCCGTGCTCGAACGCACGCCGGCGACCCTGCGCGCGCTGCTCGACGGCCTGCCCGACTCGTGGCTTGAGAGCAACGAAGGTCCCGACACGTTCAGTCCCTTCGACAACGTCGGCCATCTCGTGCACGGCGAGCGCGCCGACTGGATGCCACGCGCGCGCCTCATCCTGAGCCAGGAGCCGCGTCCGTTCGAGCCCTACGACCGCTTCGCCCAGGTGCGCGAAAGCGCCGGCAAGACGCTGACGCACCTGCTCGGCGAGATCGCGGCGCTGCGGGCGGAGAACCTGGTCAGCCTGCGCGGCTGGCACCTCACCGAGGCGCAGCTCGCGCTCGAAGGGCAGCATCCGGCCCTCGGCACCGTGACCCTGCGGCAGTTGCTCTCCACCTGGGTGGCGCACGACCTCGGCCACCTGGCGCAGATCTCGCGCGTCATGGCCAAGCGCTACCGCGACGACGTCGGCCCGTGGCGCGCCTACCTGCCGATCCTCGACCGACGATGATGCGTCCGACGCGTCTGCCGTGGGATCTCCGGGGCCGCCGTCCAGCCGGTGAAACAGCCGTCGTCACCCGGCGTCGTATCTCTGCAGGTGGAACCCGTCATGCCGTCACTGTTCGATCCCATTCAACTCGGCGCCATCAGTGCTCCCAACCGCATCTTCATGGCCCCGCTCACGCGCGGCCGGGCCACGCGCGAGCACGTGCCCACCGACCTGATGGTCGAGTACTACCGCCAGCGCGCCACGGCGGGCCTCATCATCACCGAGGCCACCGGCATCAGCCGCCAGGGTCTGGGATGGCCCTACGCCCCGGGCATCTGGACGCGGGAACAGGTCGAGGGTTGGAAGCGCGTGACGGCGGCCGTGCACGCCGCCGGCGGACGCATCGTGTCGCAGTTGTGGCACATGGGACGCATCGTGCACCCGAGCTTCTTGAACGGCGAACTCGCCGTGTCGTCGTCGGCCACCACCGCGCCCGGATTCGCGCACACCTACGACGGCAAGCAGCCGTACGTCGCGGCGCGCGCCATCGGCGTCGACGAGATTCCCGGCATCCTCGGCGACTACCGCCAGGCGGCCAGCCACGCCATGGAGGCCGGCTTCGACGGCGTGCAGATTCACGCCGCCAACGGCTACTTCATCGATCAGTTCCTGCGCGACGGCGCCAACCTGCGCGATGACGACTACGGCGGCTCGGTGGCCAACCGCATCCGCCTGCTGCGCGAGATCGCCACCGCCGTGGCCGCCACCGTGGGCGCCACGCGCACCGGCGTGCGGCTCTCGCCTAACGGCGCCAGCCAGGGCGTGAACGACAGCGACCCGCACACGCTCTTCACCGCTGCCGCCGCCGCCCTCGAGCAGCTCGGCATCGCCTTCCTCGAACTGCGTGAGCCGCCGCCCTTCGGCACCCGCGGGCTGCCCGATGCCGCGCCCGTGGCGCCGGCGATCCGCCGCGCCTACACCGGTCCGCTCGTGCTCAACTCCGACTACGACCGCGCGCGCGCCCAGGCCACGATTGCCGCGGGGGAGGCCGATGCCATCTCGTTCGGGCGGCTGTTCCTGGCCAATCCCGACTTGCCCCAGCGTCTCGCGGCCGGGGCCGCTCTGACCAAAGACGACGCGGCCACGCACTACACGTCAGGCCCGGTGGGATACACCGACTACCCCACGTTGTAGCTGCCGCGCCCCAATCATGGGCTGGTAGACTTCTGATCTACCGCTCATCAAGGGAGGGCGCATGTTCGCTTGTCGCTCGGGTCTCGTCGCCCGCCTCGCTTTGACCGTGGCGCTCGTCGCTACGGCCAGCCACGCCGCCACCGCGCAGACCGCGCTCGCGCAGGATGCCGCCACGCTCGCCGCCGTGGACCGCGTCATGGAGCAGTACCGGCTCGATGCGCACATTCCCGGCCTGGTCTTCGGCATCGTGAAGGACGGCCGGCTGATCTACGTGAAGGGGCTGGGCGTGCAAGACGTCGAGGCCAAGCGTCCGGTCACCGCCGATTCGCTCTTTCGGATCGCGTCGATGACCAAGGCGTTCACGGCGCTGTCGATCCTCAAGCTGCGCGACGACGGCAAGCTCTCGCTCGACGCGCCGGCGGAGAGCTACGTGCCGGAGCTGCGCGGCTGGAAGTATCCCACCGACGACTCGCCGAAGATCCGCGTGCGCGAGCTGCTCACGCACACCGCCGGCTTCGTCACCGACGATCCGTGGGGCGACCGGCAGACACCGCTGCCCGAAGACGACTTCACGCGCCTGCTGCACGACGGCGTGCCCTTCATGCGCCCGCCGGCCATGGCCATGGAGTACTCGAATCTCGGCTACGCGCTCCTCGGCCGAATCGTGGCCAACGTCTCGGAAGGCCCCTACAAGGACTTCGTGCAGCGCACGCTGCTCGGCCCGCTCGGCATGAGCGCCACCAGCTACGACGTGGCCGCCACACCAGCCGACAAGCGCGCGCTCGGCTATCG
>JBDTWC010000350.1:0-4208 GCA_040006875.1 Acidobacteriota bacterium
ACGGCGCGGTGCTGCGCGCCAAGGTTCACGGCGAGGTGTGGGCCCTGCTCACGCCGGATCAGCAGGCCAAGGCGAAGGACTTCGCCACCAAGATGGAGGCGCGCAGGGGTCAGATGCGTCAGCGCTTCCAGCAGCGGCTGGATCGCCGCCAGCAGCGTCAGTAGCAGCGCGCCTCGGCTGGGCGCCGGCTCTCCACCGGACGACGCCAGGACTTCTGGCGTCGTCTACTCGACCTTGACTTCCCCACCTCCGGGTCTATGATGCGCGCTACGGCGTCGCATCCGGCTTGGAGGTAGGCATGAAAACCGTCCAGCACGTTCTGCACGCGAAGTCCGGCCCGGTTCACCTGATCCCGCATGACGCCACCGTCTACGACGCGCTGGCACTCATGTCCCGCTTCGACATCGGCGCCCTGGTCGTCATCGACAGCGGCGAGATCGCCGGCATGTTCTCGGAGCGCGACTACGCCCGCAAGGTGATCCTGCACGGCAAGTCGTCGCGGGATCTGATCGTCGCCGAGGTGATGACGCGACAGGTCTTCACGGTCACGCCGCACTGCACCGTGGACGACTGCATGGCGATCATGACCGACCACCGCGTGCGTCACCTGCCGGTACTCGACGGCGACGGCGTGTCCGGTATCGTGTCGATTGGCGATGTGGTGAAGGCGCTGCTCGACGAGCAGCGCTTCACGATCGCGCAACTCGAGCACTACATTACGACGTAGGGGCTGGGGCTGCGGACCACGGGCTAGTCGCGCGGGCGGATGCGCAGCAGGCGCAGGCCGTTGAGCGTTACGGCCACGGTGGCGCCGGTGTCGGCGAGCACGGCCAGCCACAAGGGCGCCGAGCCGAGCAGCGCCGACACCAGGAACGCCAGCTTGGTCACGAGCGAGATGCCGACGTTCTGGTGGATGACTTGCACGGCGCGGCGCGCGTGGCCTCCCAAGAGCGCCAGACCGTTGGCCTCGTCGCGTGCGTCCACGAGGACGGCGTCGGCCGCGGCCAGCGCCGCCGGGCCGTCGGCCTCCGAGGCCACGCGCACGCCCACGCGGGCGAAGGCCTCGCGCGTGTAGTGGCTGGTCGAGGCCGCCAGTTCGAGCGGCGCTCCGCCTTTCACGACCACGCCGCGATTGGCCAGGGCCGTGACCGCCGCCACCACCGTCACCGGCGTGGAGATGACGAGCGCGCACGGGCACGCCATCACCAGGAACACGAGGGCACGATAGAACCACTGCGCCCACAGGCCGTCGACCAGGGGCGGAGCCACGGCCACGACCAGTGCCGCGAGCGTGACTGCGGGGGTGTAGATGGCGGCGAAGCGCTCGATCCACCGCTCGACCGGCGCCGATCGCTGGCTGCTTTCGGCCGACCGGGCGCCGTGATCGGCCACCGAGGCCAGCGCCTCGCGGGCGCGCTCGAGGCTCCAGGCTTCCAAGCGATGTGCCACGGCGAACAGGAACGCGACCGCCGCCGCTTCCGCCCATTGACCGATCGCGGCCGCACCCGCCGCCGACACGCACACGAGCACGTGCATGTCGAGGCGCAGATGGCGCAGCGCAGCGAGCGCGCGCGGCCACATGCGCCACAGCCCCGCCACGATCGCCAGCGCGTAGGCGGGTACCGCCAGCGGGGCGTGCGCATGCACCAGCACGTCGGCACCGGCGTGGCCGAAGATCGCCTCGCGCCAGCTGTCGGCGGCGACGCCGTCGAGGATCCAGCCCACCAGCCAGAGGCCACCGCTCAATGCCACATCGGAGTAGGCCATCAGCCCCGGAGGCCGAGGCGCCGGCTGCGCCGACGCCTCCGACGACTCCACGGTCAGGCCCGTACGCAGGATCGCCTCGCGCACCCGGGCTTCCGACGTCTGCGTCAGGTCGATGGCGAGATCGACGCGACTGTGGACCAGGTCGAAGGCCATCTGCACCACGCCGGGATCGGCGTGGAGAGCGCGGCGCACGAGCGCCACTTCGTCGGCGCAGTCCATCGCCGGCACGCGCAGGCGCACTTCGGCGAGAGCGGCGGGCGGAACCGAACCTGGGGTGGCCATGACGTGTGGATCGGCCGCTCACGGCGCGCCGAGCCTTTCATTATGATGCCGGCCGCGCCTCGACCGGCACGGGCGCCTTCACGAGTGGAGGGGAATCAGCGCTGAGCCGCGGCCGGGAGGTGTTCAGCCGCCACCGCGGCATGCGAGCGCCGCGGTTCCGCGCCGCCTTCCACGCTGTGCGCGGCCAGGTCGACGAGCACCGCGGAGGCATAGCCGTAGCGGACCTCGCCCTTGCCGCCGATCTTCTGGAAGCGGTGCCCGCGCCGTTGCAGTTGGTCGAGCACGGCACGAGGGAACCGATCCTCGATCTGGATGCGCGCCCCGTTCTCGAGTGGATCGCTGGGGTCGCGCTCGGGCAGGAAGCGCGGGGCCTCAATCGCCCGCTGGGCGCCCAGGCCGCCGTCGATCACGCTGGTGATCACGTTGTAGACGGTGAGAGGAATCCAGGCATTGCCCGCGCAGCCGACGGCCAGCTTCGGAACGAGCCCGGCCGCCGTTTCAGCGAATACCAGGGTGGGCACGGTGCCGGTCGACGAGCGCATGAGCGGCAGCAGGCTGCCATAGGCGCCCGGGGTGGTGCGAATGCTGCGCAAGTGGTTGTTGTAGAGAAAACCAAGGCCTTTCGACACGTAGAACGTGCCGCCCCACGTGCTCAGCGTCTGCGTCACCGCGATCAGATTGCCCTCGGCGTCACCGACGGCAAAGGCGGTCGTGCCGCGGCCGATGCGCACGGCCGGCGGATTGAAGGGACCGTCGTCTTCACCCTGGCGCTCGAAGGTCGAGGCGGCGGCGGGATCGATCTGCTGGAACAGCCGCGCGGCATGATCCGGCCGCAGGTGCTCGGCGAAATCGACCGGCCACCGCTCCGGATCGGCAACCCGCCGCAGCGGATCGCGCACCTTCCACGCTTCGAGGACCTGGTGGAAGTAATTGGCGTCGGTGGTCGTGCGCGCGCCCGGTTCGGGCGTGTAGTGGTCGAGCACCTGCAACGACTCGATCAGTTGGATGCCGGTCGAGATGGGCGGGCTGGCGGAGAAGATGGCGTGACCGCGATAGCGGCCGCGCACCGGCGCCCGCTCCATGGCGCGATACTGCGCCAGGTCGGGGTAGGTGATGATGCCGCCGTTGTCGGCCATGTCGGCGGCAATGGCGCGGGCGATGTCGCCGCGATAGAAGGTGTCGGCGCCGTCCTTGGCGATTGCTCGCAAGGTGGCGGCGTAGTCCTTGTTCACGAAGCGATCGCCAGGCTGTGGCACCTTGCCGCCGGGCAGGAAGATGCGGGCCGATGCCGGGTACTTCTCGATGAAGCGCCGGCCTTCGGCGATGCTCGAGGGCAGCGCCTCGTCGAGGATGTAGCCCTCGTCGGCGAGCGCAATCGCCGGCTCGATGAGCGACGCCCAGCTCACCTTGCCGCTGCCGTAGTGGCGATAGAGATGGTCGAGACCGGCCACCACTCCGGGAATGTTGGCCGCCGCTGGACCGTCGCCCACGATGCGCCCGTCGCGCACGATCGCGGGGTTGTCCATGGTGGCGTGACTCGGGGTCATGTCCTTGTATTCGATGACCGTCGGCGTCGCCATGCCTTTCAGGAAGAGCACCGCCGAGCCGTCGCCGCCGAGCCCCGACGCTTCCGGCTCGACCACGCCGAGGGCGAACGACACGGCGATCATCGCGTCGACGATGTTGCCGCCGCGCTCGAAGGCGCGCTTCCCCGCTTCCGACGCCAGCGCGTTGCCCGACACGATCATCGCGCCGCGCGAGGTGACGACCGGCTTGATGAGCGGCTGCTCGGCGACGAGTTCGTCGAGCACGGCCTCGAGGGCCGCCGGCGTCCGCGCGGCCTGGGCGCGCGGCCGGTATTTCTGGCCAAGCGCCACCCACGTGGCGGCCGATCGGCCGCCGCTGTAGTAGAGCCGACGCAGCCGGTCCCACGTGCGCTCGAACAACTCGGATAGCGCGCGCGGCGCGATGAGGGCCGTCGTGATCGCGGGGCCGGCCTCGTCGACTGGCGCGGGCGCAGCGATGCGCCACATCTGGAACGCCGCCGTCGTGGCGAAGAGGGGCGGCGCCTCGCTGGAATCGCGCGTCGGGTTGCCGTTGTAGACCGGCTCCGGATCAGGCAGACCGGTCACGAGCAGGGTGCGTCCATCAGGCGACCA
>JBDTWC010000351.1:0-4201 GCA_040006875.1 Acidobacteriota bacterium
TCGAGTCGTTCCGCAATCGGCTGTGGGCCGGCTACAAGACCGGCGACGGCATCGACCCGGCCCTGCGCTCGCAGTTCCCGTTGCTCGAGGAGTGCCTCGAGGCGATGGGCGTGCGCGTGTGGCCGATGGTGGAGTTTGAAGCCGACGACGCGCTGGCTTCGGCCGCGGCCAAGGCCGCACTGGACCCGCGTGTGGATCGCGTGTTCATCTGCACGCCCGACAAGGACCTGGCGCAGTGCGTGCGCGGCACGCGGGTGGTGCAGGTGGACCGCGTGCGCCGCACCACTCGCGACCAGGCCGGCGTGGTCGCCAAGTTCGGCGTGCTGCCGACCTCGATTCCTGACTACCTGGCGCTCGTCGGCGACAGCTCCGACGGCTATCCCGGACTCCAGGGCTGGGGCGCGAAGTCGGCGGCCGCCGTGCTCGCCGCCTTCGGCACCATCGAGGCCATTCCCGACGACTACCGCGCCTGGAAGATCGATGTGACCAGGGCCGGGGCCCTGGCCGCCACGCTGGCCCGCGATCGCGGGCTGGCGCTGCGCTTCAAGGAATTGGCCACGCTGCGGCTCGACGTGCCGGTGTTCGACACGGTCGACGACCTGGCCTATCGGGGTCCGCTGCCGGAGTACCAGGCCCTCCGGCAGCGTCTCGACGCGGCCGAGCGCCGCGACGGCCAGCCGCCACGCGCTCGTTGATCGCGGCCCTCAGGTGGTCTAGAGTCGTGGAGCCGGGTTTCAATCCCAGAGGAGTTCCCACTATGAAGTCTGTTTCGACCGCCCTGTTCGTGCTGGCCCTCGCCGTGCCCGCCGCCCACGCCCAGATGGGCGGGGGCGCGCCCCAGACCATCACGCTCGCTGCCGGCCTGCAGCGCAGCTACGACGGGGTGAAGCGTAATCTGACCGAGATGGCCGAGAAGATGCCCGAGGCCGATTACGGCTTCATGATCACCAAGGACGTGCGCACGTTCGGCCAGCTGTTCGGCCACGTCGCCAACTCGCAGTTCAATGCCTGCTCGGCGGCGCGCGGAGTCGCGAATCCGAACCAGGGCAACGACAACGAGAAGAAGACCGCCAAGGCCGAGGTCGTGAAGGCCCTGGCCGACTCGTTCGCGTTCTGCGACGAGGCGTTCAAGATGCTGACCGACGCCAACGCCACCGAGATGGTCAAGCAGGGCCAGAACAGCGTGGCCCGCGGTTCGATTCTGGCCGGCGTGATTGGCCACAACAACGAGATGTACGGCACGGCCATCCCCTACTACCGGATGAAGGGGCTCGTGCCGCCTTCGACCGAGCGCGCGCAGCAGATGATGCGCAAGCCCGGCGCCCACTAGCGCGCGGCTCGATTGTTCAGCGACGCCAGCGGCGGGCCTCCGGGTCCGCCGTTGTGCTGTACGGACCGCCCCCTGCGGTAGACTCGCGCATCATGCGCAGGCCCCACGTCTCCGTTCTGGCCGCCAGCCTGACCCTGCTCGTCGGGCTGACCGGGTCGCCGACCGTGTCGGGCCAGCGGGCGCCGCGCGCGCGCGATCTGGGCGTGCCCTTCGACGGCACGCCGGGCGCGCTCAACGCCATCACCGACGTGGCCGGGGTCACCGTCGGCCACGCCACCATCATCGCCGGCGACGGGCCGCTGGAGGTGGGGAAGGGGCCGGTACGCACGGGCGTGACGGCGGTGATGCCGCGCGGCCGCGACTCGATGGCCAAGCCCTCGTTTGCCGGCTGGTACTCGCAGAACGGCAACGGCGAGATGACCGGCACGACCTGGATCGAGGAGTCGGGCTTCCTTGAAGGGCCGGTCATGATCACCAATACCCACAGCGTGGGCCTGGTGCGCGATGCCGTCATCAAGTGGCGGATCAAGAGCGGACCGCCTGACGCCTCGGGCTACTGGTGGTCGCTGCCAGTGGTGGCCGAAACCTACGACGGCATGCTCAACGACATCAACGGCTTCCACGTGAAGGACGAGCACGCCTTCGCGGCGCTCGATGGCGCCACGTCCGGTCCCGTCGCCGAAGGCAACGTGGGCGGCGGCACCGGCATGGTGTGCTACGGCTTCAAGGGCGGCATCGGCACCTCGTCGCGCGTCGTGACGGTGAGCGGCGCGCGCTACACCGTGGGCGTGCTCGTGCAGAGCAACTTCGGCCGCCGCCCGCAGCTCCTGGTGGCTGGCGTGCCGGTGGGCCAGGAGATCCCGATGCCGGCGGCGCAGGCGGCCGTGCTCGGTGATGACCCCGCGCGTGGCGATCTCGGCTCGATCATCATCGTGGTGGCCACCGATGCACCGCTCCTGCCGCACCAACTAAAACGGCTGGCGCGCCGGGCCACGCTCGGCATGGCCCGCACCGGCGGGCTCTCGGGTAACGGCTCGGGCGACATCTTTCTCGCGTTCTCGACCGCCAACCCCGATGCGTTTCAGGCCCAGGGGCTGGTGCCGGTGCAGATGGTGTCGAACGAAGAGATCAGCGGCCTCTTCGACGCCACCGCCTGGGCCACGGAGGAGGCGATCGTGAACGCGCTCGTCGCCGCCGAGACCATGACCGGCATCGACAACCGGCGCGTGGAGCGCCTGCCGCACGATCGGCTGCGCGAGGTTCTGCGCAAGTTCAACCGACTCGCGCCGTAGCCCTGGCCTTGGCCCAGGCCCGGTGCGGCTTCACGGTCCGCGCGGATCGGCAGCTGCCTCGAGGCGATGGGTTCTACACTGAAGGCATGACCATCTCCGTGCTGGTGCCGGCGTTCAACGAGGGTGGCGGCCTGGCCGCCACCCTGACCAGCATTCGCGCCGCCCTGCCCGAGTTCGAGGCACGGGGCTGGACGACCGAGCTGGTCGTCTGCGACAACAACTCGACCGACGACACGGCCGCCATTGCCCGCGCCCATGGCGCCCGCGTGGTGTTCGAGCCGATCAATCAGATCTCGCGCGCGCGCAACGCCGCGGCGGCCGCCGCCAGGGGCGAGTGGCTGGTGTTCATCGACGCCGACTCGCAGCCCTCGGCGCCGCTGTTTGGCGCCGTGGCTGACGCCATCGCCTCCGGGCACTATCTGGCGGGGGGCAGCACCGTGGTGATGGACCGGCGCGGCGTCTCGGCAGCGGTGGGCGTGGCTGCATGGAACGCGATCAGCCGCCTCACGCGCTGGGCCGCCGGATCCTTCATCTTCGTCGCCGCCTCGGGATTTCGCGCCGTCGGCGGCTTCAGCGAGGCACTCTACGCCAGCGAAGAGATCGATCTGTTCCGCAAGTTGAAGCGACAGGCGCGGCACGAGGGCAAGGGCATCGTGATCCTGGCGCAGCATCCTCTCGTCACCAGCGGGCGTAAGCTCGAGCTCTACTCGCCGCTCGAGATCGCGGCCTTCATGGCTCGCACGGTGCTGACCGGTGGCCGTAGCTTGCGCCGGGCCGAGAGCTGTTCCGTGTGGTACGACGGGCGGCGCTGAAGCGGCGGCGGCACGGCTCAGGTCGGCCTGAAGCGCTCGAGCCGTCACGGTTGCTCGACGGCGGGGAACGTGACAGGGTAGGGCCGAGGAGGCCGCCATGTTCTCGGTCATCGGCGTCAACGGCGATGTCTTCCGTGGCTCGCTCGAGCACCTGCTCGCCACTCATCGCGTGCCGTCGCTGCGCCGCCAGCGCGGCATCGAGCAGGACGGCCACGACCCGCCAACCGCCGGCCGCGTGCCCGCGCCGCCCGACGACCAGCGCTACCAGGCCGCTGCAGCCGCCTACGCCGCGGCCGCGGAACCCGAGCCGCCCGAGCGCGGCCCGGTCTACCACGCCTATCAGGTGATGACGCGGCAGGTCTTGACGGTCACGTCAGCCACACGCGTCGACGCGGCGTGGCGGGCGCTCGTGACCCGCGGCGTGGGTCAGGCGCCCGTGCTGAATTCCTCCGGACGGCTCGTGGGTCTGGTGTCGCGTGAGCACCTGCTGCATGTGCTCAACGAAGAAGACGGGCGGGTGAGCGAGGTGCTGGCCCGCACCGTGGCCGACGTGATGGAGACGCCGGTGGTCACCGCCGCGCCGGTCTCAGACGTGCGTCGCGTGGCCCTGGTGATGCTCGAATATCGCCTGCCCGCGCTGCCCGTCGTCGACGAGCAGAGCAACGCGCTGGTCGGGATCGTGTCGCGAGGCGATCTGTTGCGCTGCATCGTGACCGATCCACCGCTCACGATGTGGGCGTGAGCCGCCACTTGCCGCCCCACGACGC
>JBDTWC010000352.1:0-4197 GCA_040006875.1 Acidobacteriota bacterium
TGGCCATCAGCGCCCCGGTCGGGCAGACGGCGATGCAGTTGCCGCAGTAGACGCACGCCGACTCGGGCAAGGGCACGTCGAGTTCGGTCGAGATGTGCGCGTGGAAGCCGCGCCCGGCCACCGCGATCGCAAACGTGTTCTGCGCGTCGCTGCCGCACGCCTCGACGCATTTGTAGCACAGCACGCACTTGGCGTAGTCGCGCACGTAGAGGTCGTTGTCGATTTTCACCGGCTGCGCCACGGTGGCGGCATCGGGCCCGAAGCGACCCGGGTCGGCGCCGTACTCGACCAGCATCGGCTGGAGTTCCTCGGCCGTGGACAGGTCCACCGACGAGGCGAGCAGTTCCAGCACCACCTTCCGCGACAGGCGGACGCGCGCGGAGTTGGTGTGCACGATCATGCCGGCCTCGGCCCGTCGCGAGCACGCCGGCGCCAGCACGCGCGCGCCCTCCACCTCCACCACGCACAGACGGCACACGTTCACGGGCGTGAGCGTCTCGAGATAGCACAAGGTCGGCACGGGCGTGCCCGCGGCGCGGCAGGCGTCGAGTATCGTGCTGCCCTCGGGCACGGTCACGGCCCGGCCATCGATCGTGACCGGCACGGCGATCCGAGGCAGGGCCGGCGGGGCTTCGGGCAAGGCCACCGCGCGCGGCGGCGACGTGAACCAGATCTCGCCCTGGTCGCTCATGACGCGCGCTCCGTTCGGAACACCTGCAGCCGCTGCACGGCCGACTCGATCGCGGACGACGCCGTCTGCCCGAGGCCGCAGATCGAGGCGTCGCGCATGGCCTGGCCCAGTTCCGCCAGCAGCTGCAGGCGCTCGGGCGTGGCCGCGCCCGCGCCTTCGGCGTGCAGGCGCGCGAGCAGTTCCTGCTGGCGCACCGTGCCCACTCGGCACGGCACGCACTGACCGCAGCTCTCGTCGGCGAAGAACGCGGCAATGCGCCCGAGCAGATCGGGCAGATCGGCGCTGTCGTCAAAGACCATCACGACCCCCGAACCGAGCGTCAGCCCGGCCGCACGCGCATCCTCGAATGTGAGCCGCAGTGACCGCGACTCTGGTCCCACGAACATGCCGGCAGCACCGCCCAGCAGGACGGCCTGCAGCGGCCGTCCCCCCGCCACACCGCCGGCCAGCGTCAGCAGCTCGCCGAGGGTCCGTCCGAACGGCAGCTCGTAGAGGCCGGGCGTGGTCACGTGTCCCGAGACGCAGAACAGGCGCGTGCCGGTCGAGCCCGGCGTGCCGGTGGCCGCCCAGGCCGTGCCACCGTCGATGAGGATGTCGAGCACATGGGCCAGCGTCTCGACGTTGTTCACGACGGTCGGCTGACCGAACAGGCCCTGCTGACTGGGGAACGGCGGCTTCGACCGCGGCTCGCCGCGCTTGCCTTCGAGCGAGTTGAAGAGCGCCGTCTCTTCGCCGCAGATGTAGGCCCCGGCGCCGCGCCGTAGCTCGATGTCGAAGCGATGACCGGAACCGGCGATGTCGGCGCCGAGCAGACCGGCCGCGCGCGCCTGAGTCACTGCGCCGGCGATCCGGGCCTCGGCATCGGGGTACTCACCGCGCACGTAGAGGAAGCCGTGCTCGCTGCGCGTGGCGATGCCGCAGATGGTCATCGCCTCGACGATCGCGAACGGGTCGCCGGTCATGAGCACGCGGTCCTTGAAGGTGCCCGGCTCGGACTCGTCGGCATTGCACACCACATAGTGCGGCAGGGCCGGTTCGGCCGCCACCGCCTGCCACTTCTTTCCGGTCGGAAACGCCGCCCCTCCGCGGCCCAGCAGTCCGGCCGCCGACACCTCCGCGATCACGCCGTGCGGACCGAGCGTCACGGCGCGAGCCAGCGCGCGATAGCCGCCCGACGCGCGATAGGCGTCAAGACTGGTCGGGTCCACGAGGCCGACGCGGCGCAGCAACCGGAGTCCGGGCTGGCCGGCCTGTGGCACCACGCGACGCAGCTGGTCGAGCGACTCGCTGACGCCGTGCGGTGCGGGCGCGCCGAGCGCGGCCACGAGCGCGGCGGCCTGCGCCACCGGCGCGATCACCGTGCGGAGCGGGGGATCCCCTGCGGCCACGATCATCGCCGCCGGGGCGCGCTCGCACTGCCCCAGACAGGGACTGCGCAGCCACGTGGCGCTCGTGCCCGTCGGGGTGTCGCCGGCCGGACCGAACGTGGCCGTCATGGTCGCGCACAACGTCTCGGCACCGCGGGCGCGACAGGCGATGTCGTCGCAGACATGCGCCACCGTGCGCGCCCGTGGCTCGGTCGCAAACAGGTGGTAGAAGGTCAGCACGCCCCACGCCTCGGCGGGCGGCACGATCAGGCGCAGGCAGATGTAGTTCAGTGCGCCGCGACTCACCCACCCGACGCGATCCTGCACCGCATGAAAGGACGGCAGCAGCAGGTGACGGAGCGGCTGCGAGGTGACCGTGCCCCCCCTGGCCGTGCGCCCGTCGCGCGCCATGTCGCGAGTGCCCCCGGCCCAGCCGCTCTCCGGTGCACCGAGAAACCCGTCCACGGCTTCGCGTTCCTCAGCCGTCGCGTCCGGACCAAAGACGTGAATGTCCACGCTATCCTTCCAGCACTTCCAGGCGGATCGCCGCCGCTTTGAATTCGGCCGTGCCCGATTTCGGATCGGAGGCGTCGATGGTCAGGTTGTTGGTGGCGACCTCATCGGGAAAGTGCAAGGTCATGAAGGTCAAGCCCGGGCGCAGCGCGCGATCGATGTGAACCGGAGCAATCACGGCGCCGCGGCGCGAGCGCACGCGCACGGCCTGGCCCTCGCGTACGCCCAGCCGATCGGCATCCTCGGGCGACACGTCGATGGTCTCGCCGCGACGCACCGGCGAGGCGTAGCCGCTGCTCTGTACGCCGGTGTTGTACTCGGCCAACCGGCGTCCGGTGGTGAGGCGCAGCGGATAGTCGGCGTCGAGCGCTTCAACCGGCAGTTCGTGCTCCACGACCGAGAACGGCGCCCGGTGCCCGCCCACCGGCCGCTCCCACAGACGGCCATGCAAGAACGCCTCGCCCGGATGTGTGTCGTCGTAGCACGGCCACTGCAGTCCGCCGTCGGCCAGGCGGTCGTAGCTCATGCCTTGGTGTACTGGCGATAGCGCCCGCACCTCGTTCCACACGCGCTCGGCGTCGGGCGCGCCCCAGTCCGCGCCCATGCGCTGGGCCAGGTCGAAGATGATGGCGACGTCGTCGCGGCTCTCGCCGGGCGGCGCTTTGACGCGGCGCACGCGCTGCACCCGCCGTTCGCTCGACGTGAACGTGCCGTCGGACTCGAACGCCCCGGCCGCGGCCGGCAACGCCACGTCCGCGAGCTCGACGGTGGCGGTGTGCATCACGTCCTGCACCACCAGCACGTCGAGCTGACGGAGCAGGTGCTGGGTGCGATGCTGGTCGGCTTCCGACTGCGCCGGGTTCTCGCCGATGACGTAGAGCGCCTTCAACTCGCCCCGCTCCATGGCGTCGAACATTCCGGTCAGATGCCAGCCGCGCTTGGGCGGCACCGGCACGCCCCACGCGTGATCGAACCGGGCCCGCACCTCGTCGTTCTCGACGTGCTGGAAGCCGGGCAGGCGATCGGGCAGCGCGCCCATGTCGCCGCCCCCCTGCACGTTGTTCTGGCCGCGCAGAGGATTGATGCCCGAGCCCCAGCGGCCCACGTGCCCGGTCAGGAGCGCCAGGTTGATGAGCGCGAGCACGTTGTCGACGGCGTTGTGGTGTTCGGTGATGCCGAGCGTCCAGCAGATCATGGCCCGCGGCGCGGTGGCGAACGCATGCGCCAACTCGCGGATGACGGCCGCTGGCACGCCGGTGACCGCTTCACCGCGTTCGAGCGTCCACGGCAGCACCGACGTCTTGTAGGCGTCGAAGCCGGTGGTGGCGTGAGCGATGAACTCGCGCTGCGCGAGACCAGCCACGATGATCTCGCGGCCGATGGCGTGCGCGAGGGCGATGTCGGTGCCGACGTCGAGACCCGCCCACACGTCGGCCCACTGGGCCGAGGTGGTCCGCCGCGGATCGATGGCAAACAGTCTGGCGCCCCGCTTCACTCCCTTGAGTAAATGGTGGAAGAAGATGGGGTGCGTCTCACGCGCGTTAGAGCCCCACAGCAGAATCACGTCGGTTTCTTCGATTTCACGATACGAGCTCGTGCCGCCGCCCACCCCGAATACCGTCGCCA
>JBDTWC010000353.1:0-4192 GCA_040006875.1 Acidobacteriota bacterium
CGCGCCCGGCGCACCGCCGCGCTCTTCGACGGCGTGCGCATCGATCACCTGGTGGGCCTCTATCGCATCTACGTGCGGCCGATCGACGAGCGCCAACCGCGCGTGTTCTCTCCGCCCGACGAACGCACCGAGAGTCAACTGGGAGCGAAGCTGCTCGGCATCTACGTGCAGAGCGGCGTCGAGGTAGTGGCCGAAGATCTCGGCACCGTGCCCGACTTCGTGCGCTGGTCGATGGCGCGGCTTGGTGTGCCGGGCTTCAAGGTGCTGCGATGGGAGCGGGCCTGGCACCTGGAGGGCCAGCCGATCATCGATCCGGGCAGCTATCCCGAAGCGTCGGTGGCACTCTCCGGTACGCACGACACCGAGTCGCTGGCCGAGTGGTGGCAGCTGCTGACGGAGAGCGATCGCGCGGCGTGGCTGGCCCTGCCGGCCATGCAGAGCGTGCCGACGGCGCCGTCGGCGCCGTTTGTGCCCGACGTGCGCGACGCGCTGCTGCGCGGCGTGCTCGCGGCCGCCTCGCGCTACGTGATGCTGCCGCTGCAGGACGTGTTCGGCTGGGACGTGCGCATCAACACGCCGGCGACCGTGAACGACACGAACTGGACCTGGCGCGTGCCGGTGCCGGTGGACCGCTGGCATGAGTCGGCGGAATGGACCGAGCGGGCGCGGACGCTGAGCGAGTGGTGCCGCGAACGCCGCCGCTCGTAGCGGCTCATGGTTCCGAAGGGATGCTGGTCACAGCGACCGGCCCCCGTGACAGGTGAAGACAGAGAAGACCAGTGACGTTGGCGACGGCGAAGCTTACGCCTTTCAGATTTCTCTCCGGAGGCACCCCGGGGATCGGCCGCGGGTAGCCACTGGCGCGGAACGTGACCCGACGGACGCCGCCCTGCTCCTCCACGCGCGCGTCGGCCTGATCGCGTGGACAGGTCCAGTCGAGCATCACGCCCACGGCCGGGGCGAGACTGCCCGGCAGCCAGCGCGTGCCGTCCTGTTCGCCCGCCGCCACCAGGCACACGCCCGCCGCGGCGGCTCGCTCGAGCGCGGTCAGGAGCCGCGCTTCATGGGCCGCGTTGGCGGTGCCCAGACTCAAGTTGATGACCTGGACCTGCGCCGCCACGGCCCAGTCGATGGCGGCGACGAGCGCATCCGCCGTGGCCCGCAACTCGCGGTCGAAGACCTTGACCGGAATCAGCACCGCCTCAGGCGCCTTCTCACGAATCGCGGCTGCCACCGCCGTGCCGTGGCCGAGCCGATCGACGGCGTCGACACCGCGGGCGCCATCGGCGGCAAACGACACGCCGCCCTCGACCGCACCCACGTGCGGATGGCCGGCGTGCACGCCGCTGTCGATGACCGCGACCCGGACGCCTCGGCCCGTGGCGCCGCCGCAGTGCGCGGCCGACAATACCCCCGACGCCAGGGCGGCGAGCGGCTGGCCGCTCACGACGCGCTCCCGGCGTGCTCAGCCTGGCCCCGCGCCGTCGCCTCCACGCCGGCCTCGTAGCCGCGGAACAGCCGCGCAAACGCGCCGCCGCCAGCCGCCAGCGCCGCCGGCGCGCCGGCCTCGACCAGGCGTGAGCCCTCGATCACGGCCACCTGATCGGCGGCATTGGCCACCGCCGCGCGATGCGAGATCACGATCGAGGTGCGGCCGCGCATGACCGCCAGGTAGCTGTCCACGACCTGACGCTCCGACGCCGGATCGAGCGCCGCCGTGGGCTCGTCGAGCACCAGCACCGACGGATTGGCGAGAAACGCGCGAGCGATGGCGATGCGCTGACGTTCGCCGGCCGACATCTGCGAGCCGCGCTCGCCCACGATGGTGGCGAGGCCGTGCGGCAGACGCGCGAGGAACTCGCGCAGGCCGGCGGCCTCGGCCGCGCCGCTCACGTCGTCGTCAGTGGCGTCGGGACGGCCGTAGCGGATGTTCTCCGCCATCGTGGCGTGCAGCAGCGTCGGCTCCTGCTCCACGAACACGACGTGGCGACGCAGGTCGTCGAGACGCAGTGTGCGCAGGTCGCGGCCATCGATGCGCACCGCCCCCCGGTCGGGATCGAGCAGGCGCAAGAGCAGATAGGCCAGCGTCGACTTGCCGCTGCCGCTGGCGCCGACCACGGCCAGCGACGTGCCCGCCGCCACCGTCAGGCTGAAGTCCTCGAGCACCACCAGCCCACGTTCGGTGCCGAGCGACACGCGATCGAACTCGATCGCGCCGCGCACGGCGTCGAGCGGCGCCGCGTCGGCGGCTTCGCGCACCTCGAGCGGCGCGTCGAGCAGCTCGAGCACGCGTCGCCACGACACTTTGGCGGTGGCGAGCGAGGTGTAGAGACCCATCAGCGCCTGCACCGGCGCGTTGACGCGCGACTGATAGGCGATGAACGCCGCGAACGTGCCCAGTGTGAGCGTGCCCTCGACGACGCGCGATCCGCCGTAGAGGAAGACTGCCGACGAGCCCAGCGACACGATCAGGCCGGGCAGGCCGCCGGCGAGATAGGTGAGGCGCTGCATGCCCATGAGCGCGGCCACGAAACGGTCGTTGAGCCGCGCAAAGCGGCCGCGTTCACGGGCTTGCGCGTTCGAGGTCACGACCAGCGTCATGGCCTGGAGGGTCTCGATCAGGAAGCTGCCGATGTCGGCGCTACGCTGACGAAGGTCGGCGACCCTGGCTTCGAGGCGGGCGCGGTAGCGCACCAGCATCCACAGGCTGAGCGGCATGACCGCGGCGGTCAGCAGCGCCAGGCGCCAATCGAGCCACACCAGCATCACCACGCAGCCGACCAGGAAGAGCACGTTGCCCACCCAGGCCAGGGCCGCTTCAGCGGCCACCCGCTGGATCTCGCCGATGTCGCTGTTGATGCGCGACACGATGTCGCCCATGCGCGTGCGCGCGTAGAAGCGGGGCGAGAGCTGCTGCAGGTGCGCGTAGACGGCCAGGCGCATGTCGAAGAGGATCGAAGCCGACACCCTGGTGTAGCGCAGGCCGCTCACCACGTTGAGCACGTAGCCAGCCAGACCGAGCAGCGCGAACAGGCCCACGATGCGCCACAGCGCCGCCAGGTCGCGGCCGATGAGCGCGCGATCGACCAAGTCCTTCGATAGATAGGGCGTGACCAGCGACAGCCCGGTGCTCACGAGGCTGATCGCCATCACCAGCGTCAGCCGCCGCCAGTAGGGGGCCAGAAACGCGAACGCCCGACGCAGGCTGGCGTCGGGCGGTTCGGTGGTCACAGCGGGCAGTCCTGGAGGCACGAGCGGCCGTGCCAGCGGCGGCGCGGTCAGCGCGCCGTCGCTGCCGGGGCCGTAGCGCCCGGCACCACGAACAGCTCGGTTGTCTGGTCGCCGCCCAGGTGGATCGTGCGCAGGTACTTGTGCGTAGCCGCTTCGTAGACGTCGAGCGTGGCACCGGCCACGTAGACGTAGAACAGCTTGCCGTTTGAACTCACCCGGATGCCCATGCGTGGCCGGCCCTCGAACTTGGTCCGCATCGTGACCGTGTTCTTCTCGAGGTCGAAGGTCCAGAACTCGTAGTCGGCGATGTCCTGCGAGATGCCGTAGGCTTTCTTGTGATCCGGCGCCTGCGCGAACGGCGAGACGTTGGCGGCCGGACCGAGCGGCTGGAAGTCGAGCTTCCGCGCTTTCAGGTCGACGCGGCCGATGCCCATTAGGCGGCGGGCCCGATCCTGATCCTGCATGGTGAACAGGCCCGTGAAGGTGCCGGGCGGGTCGTAGAAGTCGTGCACCGGACCGAGGTTGATACGGCCGAGACCGGTTTCCGCCGGCTGACCGAACGGCCACGACTCGACCTCAGTGAAGTTCTCGGTCTCGAGCACCGTCACCTCTTCGCCGAAGATGAAGATGTTCTTGCCGTCGGGGCCGATGCGCAGGTTGACCGACTCGCGCTCCTCGCCGCGCGGCCAGGGAATGACGCGGCCGAACTGGTGAGTGGTCAGGTCGTACTGCTGAAGTATGGGCGGGCCGATCTCCCAGCGGTCGATCTGCTTGGTGGCCGTGCGATACATCAGGATCAGGTACTTGTTGCTCGGGGCGACCTGCAGGTTGGTGACGCGGATGTTCTTGTTGCCGGTCGTGAGCTTGAAGCTGTCGATGGTCGCGCGGGTCGCGATGTCGACGACCTCGATCTGCTCGAAGCGCGAGTCGAGCGCGTAGAAGCGCGTGCGATCCGGCGACG
>JBDTWC010000354.1:0-4191 GCA_040006875.1 Acidobacteriota bacterium
TGCAGCCGTCGGCGATGACCACGACTTCGAGATTGGGGTAGTCGAGCGTGAGCAGCGACTGCACGCTGGCCATGATGGTGGCCTCTTCGTTGTAGGCCGGGGCCAGGATGCTGATCGTCGGTGCGAGGCGTGAGCCGACCACGATGTGGTCGTTGATCCCGATGGCCTCGTTCCGCATGCGCCGCATCTCGGTCACCGCGGCCACCAGCAGCGCGGTGTAGCAGAGGTTGATGACGCAGAAGTAGAGCAGCACGGTCGTCTCGACCGTGGGCATCACGGCCTCGACGAACCGCGCGAGGTGGAGCATCACGCCGAGGCTCCGGCCGCGTCGAGATCGAGGGCGTAGCGGGCCACCGCCGAGGCCACGAGATCGTCGGACTCGCGCCCGCGCCGCAGGTAGATCATGCCTGGCGCGCCAAGCGCCCGCAGGCACAGCGCGGCCTGGCGGCGCACGTCCCAGGTGGTGTCGTGCAGCAGCCCGGCCACCTGCCGGGCCGCCGGCCAGTGGCCAAGGCTGGCGAGCGCGCGGAGGGCGGCCTGGCGCACGGCCGGCTCGGTGTCCTCGAGCGCCCGCTCGACCAGCGCGACGCCATCGGCGCTGCCGAGCGCGCCGAGGAGAAGCACGGCCCGGACCCGCACGGCGGCGTGCGGCGAGGTCACGAGCGTGCGCGCCGGTGCGAGCAGGCGGGCATCGGCCGTGGTCAAGGCCACGTCGAGCGCGCCGATCAGGGCGGCGTGGTCGGCCGTGGCGATGAAGGTCATGAGCGGCGCAATCGCGTCGTGGCCGAGTCGCACGAGTGTGTCCTGCGCGGCGAAGCGGCAGCGGCCGTCGCGATCGCCGAGCATCTGCAGTAGCCGCTCGACCACCGGCGGCTCGGGCCGGTGAACAGCCCACTCCACGGCCTGGGCCCGCACGCTCGGATTGCGGTCAGCGAGCAGCGGCAGCACGACCGCGGCGGGATGGCCGACCAGCGTGCACAGCTTCGCGCCGAACAGGCGGCGCGACCAGAACCAGCTGCCGCACAGGCGCTCGGCTTTGCCCAGCAGGCCGGCGTGGCGAGCGAGGCGGCGCAGGGCCTGCCGCTCGGCGCCGCTCAGGTGCGGCGCCAGTTCGCCGAGCAGGTAGATCTGGAGGCGCATGGGCAGGCGGACGAAGTCGCGCGTGAAGCGCTGCGTCTGCTCGCCTTCGGTCAGCGCTTCGCGCAGCGCGGCGCGCACGCCGTCGAGCCGGCCCGCGCTCCACCGCTCATACCACCACCACCACCACGCATGCGCTACCAGCAGCGTCACGCCGATGGCCAGGGCCAGGGCCTCGCCGAAGAGCACCATCCGGACGAGTGCGTCAGCCGACACTGGACGCTCCTGACAGCGCCGAGCGCAGGCGGCGCATCAGCACGGGCAGGCTCACGGGCTTAGTGATGTAGTCGATGGCGCCGAGCTCCATCGCTTTGATCATCTCGGCTTCGACCGATCGCGTCGTCACGACCACGGCCTTGGTGAACTTGAGCACGCCGGCCTCGGCGAGCAGGCCGAGCAGGGACAGGCCGTCGAGGCCAGGCAAGCCGAGTTCAAGCACGATCAGCCGGGCGCGGATCGGGCTGTCGGAACGGGTCAGGAGCTCGAGGGCCTCGCGACCGTCGCCGATGGTGCGCACGCGGTGCCCGCGGGTCTCGAGCGCGTGCTCGACCAGGGCCGCAAATGGCGCGTCGGCGTCGATGACGATGGCGTCGGCGGTCCACTCCACCCGCGACGTCTCGCCCCGTGTCGCCGCTTCCACGCGATTGCCGCCCTGGCGCTGGGCCGTGACGAGCGCGGACTCGGCAGCGCGGACGAGCGTGTTGGCGTCGGGCCCGTCGACCTTGATTTGCGCGATGCCGGCACTGAACGAGGCCGCCACGGCCGGCTGGCCGGCGCGCTCGACCGACTGATCGCGGAACCCTTCGAGGAGTTCGGCCATGCGCTGCACGCCGTCGTCGGACTTCATGCCGAAGCCCGCCACCACGAACCGGCCCGGGGCGGCGTGCGTCACCAGGTCCTCCGTGCGGAAGGCGCGGCCGAGGCGTCGGCCGAGCAGTGTCGAGAGTCGTTCCGCCGACTCGCCGTCGCCCGACGCATGCAGCGCCGCCACGCCGTCGACCTCGGTGACGAGCAGCGACAGCGGGTGGTTGTAGCGTCGCGCGATGCTGACCATCCGTTCGATCATCGGCATGGCGGAGTGCAGGCGGGGTAGCCGCGTGGCCGGATCGACATCGGCGGCGAGTCGCTGGGTGCGGGCGCGATCGAGACGATTGCGCACCACGGCCCCGAGCACGTCGGCCACGGCGCTCGCCGGCACGCCGTCGTCGACGCCGGCGTCGGCGGCGCGGACGGCCGTGGCCGGGTCGGCGCTGGCCGTGATCAGCACGACGCTCAACGGCGCGATGTCCCAATCGCGGCGCATCGCGCGCAGCACGTCGAGCGCCCGGCCGCCGGCCAGGCGCTCGTCGAGCACGCACAGCTCAGGCCGGGCTTGCGCGGCGGTGTTCCACAGCGCGTCGCTCGTGGTGTGTAGCTCGACGATCGTGCCGACCCCGGCCAGCAGATCGAGCACGGTGCGGCGCAAGGCGCTGTCGGCGATGCCCACCAGCACGACCGGCGGTGACGCCTGTTGCCGGCGCAGCATGTCGATCGCTTCGTCCACGAGCGTGGCCGGCGCGATCGGCTTGCACAGCGTGCGCGTGGCCTTCAAGGCATGGCCCCCAGAGCGCTCGGCCACCGACGGTCCGGGCGCGAGCGTCGCCACTGGCGCGTTGGGATGCGCCGCGAGCAGGCGTGTGCGCGCCACGGCATCTGCCTCGCCGACCAGATCGTGGCCGAGCACGATCACCGAGGCCTGGTCGTCGATCGGCTCCGACAGATGGCGGATGACCTTCGCGCGCCAGCCCCGCACGGCGGCCTCGATCGGCAGCTCGCGACCGAGCGTCTCGTCGTCGTCGACCACGAGCAGCAGCGGCGCCGCGTCGCGGCCTGCGGGCGACAGCGCCTCTGGCGCCGGCAAGGTGCGTAGCGCCGCGTGAAGGCTCTCGACGATCTGCGACAGGCGCAGGGCATTGGCCGTGCCCATCAGGGTACCGGCGTCGAGGAGTCCAGCGGCCTCCCACGCCTGGCGCGCGGCGTCGCGCGCTTCCACCAGCCAGAGCGACGTGGCGAGCTTGTAGGTGTCGCGGGCGGCACGGCGGCGAGGGGCCGGATCGAGACGGCCCTCGAGGGCGGCCAGGGCGGCGTCCTCCAACGTGGCGGCGCGGGCGGACAGAGAAGAGGTGTAGGCCAGCCACACCAGGGTCGACGAGGCGTCGCGCGAGTCGCCATCAGCTGACGAAGGAGCGGAAACGGCGACCGCAAATGAAGCTGCCCTGGCCACCGGAACACCGACCGCCGGGTTGGTGGCCTCGGCGCGTGAGCCCAGGTCCACGGCTGGCCCCGTCGCGACCTGGATCGGGCCGTCCGAGGGCGCACCGTGCGCGGGCACGTCGTCGCCGGCAAAGTCTTTCAGGGCGAGCTCGTCGCCGGCCTCAGTCTTGACCGTCGCGGCATCGACGGCGCCTCGTCTCGTGGCGAAGCTCAGGCGAAACGGCAACTTGAGGCTCACGAGCGGGCGGTCACCCAGTCCCATCCCCTCCTGTTTCGGCACAAGAGTGCCCGGAAGCTAGACCATTGGCTCGCGGAAAGCGATCGCTGCATGAATTCTCGGCGGATCGCGAATCGGCAGGCTGGGGTGCTGTGCGCAGGCCCGGCGATGCTGCCGTCAGGGAAGTGGTGCCGGCGGAGGGAATCGAACCCACACGCCCTTTGGGGGCACAGGATTTTGAGTCCCGCGCGTCTGCCAGTTCCGCCACGCCGGCACGTGGAAGCGATAGCTTACTACGGTCCAGAGGCCGGGTCGACCGGGCGGCTTACTCGGGCCGCCACACCAGGGCCACGAGCTGCACCTGTACGCCGCCACGCTTGGGCTTCACGACCACGCGCTCGAACGTCTCGGAGTCGTCGCTCCAGCTCTGTTGCAGGGTCTGCAGCTCGGTGTCGAGCGCGGCGGCCAGTTCTTGACGCTGCGACTCGGCGGCATCCTCGTTGGCCTTGGCGCGCGCCACGTCGCCCGACTCGCGCCCGATGCGGCTCATGCCGCGCGCGGCCGTCGTGACCCGGCCGAGATTG
>JBDTWC010000355.1:0-4188 GCA_040006875.1 Acidobacteriota bacterium
CGGCCGTGGCGACGGCGAACCGCCGGCGCTCCCGGGCGCGTCCAATCGACTGTGCCCGAACTGCTCAAGCAATACGCCGCCGGCCTCGCCACCTTCCTGGCCCTCGATCTGGTCTGGATTGGCGTCGTCGCCAACCAGTTCTACAAACGGGAACTGGCCGGTCTGGCCCGCATGGACGGCGACAACTTCGCGATTCGGCTCGGTCCGGCGCTGGTGCTCTACCCGCTCATCATCCTCGGCTTGCAGGTGTTCGCGCTGCCGCGCGCGGCCGGCGAGCCGCTCTGGGCGAGCGCCGCCTGGGGTGGCCTGTTCGGGCTGATCGGCTACGGCGTCTACGACCTCACCAACTACGCCACCCTGACCAACTACACGCTGCGCATGACCATGGTCGACATGGCGTGGGGCGCGGTGTTGTCGGCGGCCACGGCCACGATGATGGCCTGGGTGGCCGCCCGGTAGCGGCTCAGAGGTGGCGGCGCCCGGCGCTCAGCGCGCGCTCGCCCAGCATCTTCCAGGGCGAGGGCCGCGCGGCCTTGGTCAGGCCGAAGCGCTGAATCGCATGGCGCTCGATGTGCAGCGTGGCGTCGGCTACCGAGTCGGTCACGAGCATCAGGTCGAGGTCGTTGGGGCCAATCGTCGTGGCCGCGACCATGGCGCGCAGCATCTCCACAAACGGCTGCCAGAAGCTGGTGCCGAGCAACACCACCGGATACTGGCGGATCTTGCCGGTCTGGATGAGCGTGAGCGCTTCGGTCAGCTCATCGAGCGTGCCGAGCCCACCAGGCAGCGCCACGAAGGCGTACGAGTACTTGAAGAGCAGCACCTTGCGCACGAAGAAGTAGCGGCAGGTGACTGAGCGATCGAGATACGCATTCGGATGCTGCTCGAACGGCAGCTCGACGTTGCAGCCCACTGACGGCCCGCCGGCGTCGCGGGCGCCGCGATTGGCCGCCTCCATCACGCCGGGCCCGCCGCCGGTCATCACGGTGAAGCCGAGCCGCGACACTGCGGCGCCCATCTCGCGGGCCTGCGCGTACGAGGGATGGCTCTCACCCAGGCGGGCCGAGCCGAAGATGGTCACGCACGGCCCCACGAAGTGCAACGCCCGGTAGCCGCGGATGAAGTCGCGCCCCGCCCGCAGGATGGTGCCCAGCTCGCGAATGCGCGAGCGCGGGCCCTCGAGCATCGTGATGTCGGCGGCGTTGGGCGCCGCGCTGTCGAGGAACGGGGAATCAGGGGGTGTCATGCCGGTAGCGATCCTATCGCGGCCCGCGTGCTTTGCGGCGTGGCCGGCCGCGCGTCTCCCGCGCGCGGCCACGATGCGGCGCTACAATCACGTCATGGCCGCTACTGGATCGGCGCACGGAGTGGTGCTCTTCGATGGCAGTTGCGCGTTCTGCGAGCGCTCGGTGACCTTCATCGCAAGCCGCGATCCGGCTGGCTACTTCAGGTTTGGCGCGTCGCAGACTCCGGCGGCGCAGGCGCTGCTGGCCACGTTCGGCGCAACCCGCGACTCCACCCGCAGCATCGTCCTGATCGAGAACGGACAGCTGCACTGCAAGTCCAGCGCCGTGCTGCGCATCGCGCGTCGCCTGCCCGCGCCCTGGTCGTGGGCGGCTGCGCTGCTGGCCGTGCCCCGGCCCGCGCGCGACGCCGTCTACGGGGTCGTGGCTGCCGTGCGCCACCGGATCGCCGGCCGCTCGAATGCGTGCGAGATCCCGCCGCCGGAGATTCGCGAACGACTCATCTGACCGCGCGCGGCTCTCCTGGGCGCGACGCTCAGAACGAGAGCAGGTGCGTGTACTTGACGACCACGCCCCGGCCGGCGCTGACCGCGCCGTCAGTGAACCGCTGCTCGTTGTAGACGACGAAGAAGTCGCTGAGCGGATGGTGGATCAAGTTGAAACGCAGGTTGGCCGAGAACTGCTTGACGTCGCTTCGGTACTGCACGAGCGAGTCGAGGAACATGTTGGTGCTGAACGAGTAACCGGTGCGCCAGTTGACCAGAGTGGTCACGAACGACTGCTTGGGCAGGTCGAGGGCGATGTCGCTGACCTGTACGCCGACGTCGAAGAACAGGCGGTAGGTGGGCCGGTAGACCACGCTCGACTGCAGGTTCTTCTGCCGGCCGCTCCAGAAGCCGCCGTGCGTGATCCGGGTCGAGAGCGACAGCGCCTTGCTGTGGTCGGTCTCGATCAACCACAGGTGCTGGCTCCAGTCGTAGCGGCCCACTGGGATGATGACGTTGCTCTGGATCTTGAACGGCTCGCTGATGGCCTCTTCGCGCGGCTCGAACGCGTACTCGACGCGCGAGCCGTTGTTCCAGGTGACCTGCAGCGCCACGTGGCCGTTGCGCGTCACCAGGTCGCCCTGCGGGTTGAAGTAGTGGAACGCGCGGGCGTGTGGCTCCAGTTGGCGGATGCCGAAGCGGCGCAGCGACGTGGGCTGCACAAACGACGCCCAGTCCACGAAGTGGCGCACCACGTCCTTGCGGCGCACGAAACCCAGATCGTCGCGGAAGCCCTTGCCCACCCCCATCAGCGAATAGCCCAGGCGAATCTTGCTGGTTTCCCAGCCCACCGACGCTTTGCCGGTGCCTCGGTTGCCCTGGTCGAGCAGGTCACCGGCGGCTGAGGCCGGCGCCGGACTGTCGGACATCGCGGCGAAGCCGTTGACGCTCAAGCTTTTCAGCACGCGGAAGTTCACATCCACGCCGGCCACCCGGTTGAAGTCGTCGCTGCGACCCGAGGGCTGGCGCGCCAGCACGATGGCGCCGACATCGGAGTTCTTGAGGATGTCGCGGCGGACCCTCACGACCGAGTAGTTCTCGCCCTCGTGGCCGCCGTCGGCCTCGCTCTGCAAACTCAAGGCACCCAGCCCGAACTTGCCGGCCCGGCCGGTGACTCGCAGTCCGCCGTAGAGCGGCACTTGTTCGCCGGCATCGGTCAGGCCGATGCGGCGGCTGAAGAAGAGCAGCAGGTCTTCCTCGGGTGGACGGAAGCGCGTCGTCTGGCGCTGGTTGCGGGGGATGTCGCCAAAGTAGAAGATGCCAGCGTTCTCGAGGAAGAACTCGCGCTTCTCGGGGAAGAAGAGGCTGAACTGGGTGAGGTTGACCTGTTGTTCGTCAGCCTCGGCCTGGGCGAAGTCGGGATTGATGGTGGCGTCGAGCGTGAGCGACGGACCGAGGCCGGCCTTCACGTCGACGCCGGCACTGCGGTCGAACGAGACCTCGCTGCCGCCGAGCGCACGCACCGCGCCGCCGAGCACGAACGGCTTCACCCGGATGTTCCGCCCCTGCGCCAAGTCCGGCAGCCCAGTGAGGGTGCCGGCCGCCGACGCCCGCACGATCGAATAGGCGCGTGACACCGGCGACCAGTAGCTGATCTCGTTCTTGCGCCGGATGCGGCGCGAGAAGTTCAGGCCCCAGACGTGGCCGTCGCCCGGCTCGAAGCGCAGGGTCTTGAAGGGGATGCGGAACTCGGCCGTCCAGCCCTCGGGCCCAGTCTTTGCCGCCACCCACCACACCGCGTCCCAGTTCGGGTTCACGTCGCGTCCTTCGTTGGCGATCTGGGTGTCGGCCTTGGCGCCCTGCGCGTTGGTGCTGAAGACGACGCCGTTGCGGCGGTCAGCGAAGGTGTCGAGCAGCACCTCGAAGGTGTCCTGCTCCACGCCGGAGAAGTCCTTGCGGATCTCGTTGACGACGATGCCCGCGGGGTCGGTGTCGTGGCACACAGCCGCGATGTAGAGATAGTTGCCGTCGAAGGCGACCCGTACTTCGGTCGCCTCGGTGGCTGGTTGGCCCTCGCGCGGATCCGCCTGAATGAAGTCGGTGGCCGGTGCCGCCGTGCGCCACACCGGCTCGTCGAGCACGCCGTCGACCACGACCGGCGTGTCGGTACGCATCGCCGTGAGCGCGCGGCGGCCGTCGACCGCAGGTACGGCCAGCGACTGCGCCCCAGCGGCAACCGAGATGGAAATCACGACCGCAACGACTGCGGCGAGGTGGCCGGGACGGGAGGTCATGGGTCGGTAGTGTATCGCGGCGATCACGACACCTGGACCGCTGCGTCGGTCGCGTCGTTGACAACGAGCGGCGGACCGGGTCCACTTGCAGGTGCACGGTCGCGGAGGGTGGAGACATGCGAATGCTGTCGGGATTCAAGGCGGCGCAGCGGGACGGCGTGCGCG
>JBDTWC010000356.1:0-4186 GCA_040006875.1 Acidobacteriota bacterium
ACCGCGCGACGCGCTCGGTCCGCTACCAGATGCACGTCGCCCGCTTCCCGATGCATCGCGATCTGGCGGGCTTCGACTTCGAGCACACGAAGATCGACCGCCGGCAGATCAGTGTTTTCGCGACGACCGCGTTTACCGCCCAGGCCGAGAACCTCGTGCTGATCGGCGGCACCGGCACCGGCAAGACGCACCTGGCCACCGCGCTGGGCGTCGAGGCCGTGTCGCGGCGCGGCAAACGCGTGCGCTTCTACTCCACCGTTGAACTGGTCAACACGCTGGAACAGGAGAAGGCCCAGGGCCACGCCGGGCGCCTCGCCCATCAGCTGATGCACCTGGACCTCGTGATTCTCGACGAGCTCGGCTATCTGCCCTTCTCCCAGTCCGGCGGGGCGCTCCTGTTTCACTTGCTGTCGAAGCTCTACGAGCACACCAGCGTGGGCCACCGAGCTGAACTGACCACCCGGCATAGAATCACTGCCGGCGGGCCTAATTTCCATCGAGCAGAGGTGGTCAGTTTTCGGTGAGCGCGAACAGCCCTGCGGCCTTCACACCCCCCACACTTCCACGACCGGCCGCTGGCCGTGCGCATCGACCGTGATCGCTGTGCCCCGTCCAAGTCGGGCCACAGCCGGCAGGTCGGAGCCGCCGACGCCGAGCGAGCAACCGCAACTCCCGCCGCGTCCGGCCAGGCGTCCCGCGACGACGATGCGGAACTCCTTGAATGACCGGCCCGGCCCGAACTTGGTCGCGCCGACCATGTCGATGTGCACCAGAACGCCGCCGATGGTCGTCTCGGCATGGACGTGATGCGGCGATCCCTCTTCGTATCGCCACTCGACGTCGCCCGACTCGGCGCTGGTCATCGGGACCACTCGCGCATCGTCCGGCGCAGCCTCCCAATCGAGCGCGACGAGGCCAAGATGAAGAAGAGGCCTCAACCGGCGTGAGGAAGTGCAGCGGCGCGTGGCCTCGGCGGGAATCTGCCGGTAACTCGGGCCGAACATGTCCCACCGTCGCCAGGACGGGTCGAGCGGACATGCCAGACTCTGCGCCGACTCGCGCAGCACCAGGGTCGAGGCGTCGTCGGTGCCCTTATCCTGGCCGAAGGTGCGACGAGATGCCGCCTCAATTCTCTCGCTGGCTAGCTTCAGCGCGTCGTCAGAGAGACGCCTGGCGACGGAATCGGGATGTGTTCGAAAGTGATCGGCTGACGGAAGGTTGAGATTCTGGGGCACCGTGTCTCCTTGTCGAAGACACCCAGAGGCCGAGGACCGCTCGGCCGGACCAATCGTTGTTCCTTCGATGCGATCGGAAGGCACATCCGCGCGTGGTGCGCGAAGGCACCGTGCGGGTCCGCCGCCGGTTGCCGGGCTCGCTGTTGACGAGCCGCTCTGAATGTTCGTCAATTATAGCCGCGACCAGTGAACGCAGAGTTCCTTCAACGCCGATTCTCGGTACAACGTTCTCGGGCGCGGGCGACGGCCAGGCAGTTGGTGTTCTTCACGTGGACATCGACACTCCTCACTGGCGCGCCATTCGGCAGGCTTCAGCTGGTCCGACAAACGCCAGGCACGTCACTGAAGCTGCAGGCGACCAACACCAATCGCAGGAAGTCTCCGTCGCGGTAACCACGAGCGCTAGGGCGTGGCCCAGAACCACGGCGGGCGTCCGCCGAGTCCTACTCCCGCGGCTCTGGAGCTTCGCTGAACGCCGAGCGCGCCAATGCCACGAGGCCATTGGCGCGTGGCCACGCCGGATGCATGGCTTGGAATTCCTTCTGAACCGTCTCGCCCACTTCCTCAATCGGCCGCCCTTGCGCCTTGAGTTCGCGGACCCGCGCCTGCACGCCGCTCACGATCTCGCGATTCGCGGCAATGATCGCACCCGGACCCATCGCGCCGTGGGACGGCACGATCGTCGTCGGCTTCATCGCCGCAAACGTATCGAACGCCGTCAGCCAGGCCTTGACGCTCGTCACCGCGCCAGCCGCCAGGAACGACTCGTTCATCACCACATCGCCGGTGAAGAGCACGTTGTCACCGGCCACGAAGAACCCGGTATCGCCGCGCGTGTGGGTGGGTCCGACCGCGACCATCTTCACGACCACGCCGCCCAGGTCCAGCTCGTAGTCACGATCGAACGTAATCGCAGCGGGACGACGAGCTGCATCGGCCAGAAGCTCGGCGTTCACCGGTGATCGACCCGAGAACATCTTCACCATGGCCATGCCGTCCTGCGCGAACTCCTCTTCCTGGATGGTCGAGTTCACGTAGCGGGCATTCGGCGGAAAGGCCCCGTAACCCGTGGTGTGCTCGGCGTGGAAGTGCGTCGTCGCAAGGTAGAGATTCGCGTTCTTGCTGACCTTCGCCACCTCGCGAAGCACCGTCTCGCCGTTCTTGCGGCCCAGGCCCGGGTCGATGACGAGCGTGCCGGTGGCCCCCACGATGATGCCGACGTTGGGCACCAGCCCGACGTTGCCGTCGGGGATGACGTAGGTGTGCGCACCGACCTTCTGCGTGACGCCTTCGCGGATGAGCGGCCCCTGCGGAAGGCCCTGACCTTCGCCGAGAGCCGCGATGGGGATCACGAGAACGGCGACTGCGGAGGCAATGGACATGTGGCGCATACGAGTCTCCCTCGACGGTTGCCCGATCCTAGTCGAACCGGCGCGCGCCTATCTCGGTTTACTCGGCCAAGCCGGCGCAGGGGCAGTAGCCCTTCCCTCTGGATGACATCCAGCGCCCTCCCGAGCCGTCTCTCCGCCTATGGGGCCACTGGTCGAGGGTTCTAATCGGGAACGGCGGCGCTTGCGATCGTCAGGTCATAGCGCATCCTGATGGCATCGGCGACCTGCCTCAGCGCGTCGGGATTCTCGTCCGTCGAATATCGATGCTCGTGGGTTTCGAGCTCGCGCGCAAGAGCGTGGTCTCCGAACACGTCGGCGATCCAACGTGAGACATCGCCCCGGCGAAGGTATCTACCTCCCTGTGCGCGATCCAGCGTCTCGAGAATCGACACAAACTCCCGCAGCGTGTGGGCTCGCGCTGGCGCGGTCGTCGGCCCCGGCCCGAACACGAAGGCGCGACTGTCTGGCACCGGAACGTCCACATACTTCTGCCGGTGTCGAACGTGCGGCGTCATACGGGCTCCGACCACGAACGTTCGCAGTTCCGAGCCTGCTTCGGCCGTTACTGGCAACGCGACCGCCTGGTCGAGGCGGAGGTGAGGCAGGGCGTCCCAGGCTGACGGATCGAGATGCCCGCACTTACCGCAGTGCTTGCGGAGCGCCTCGATCTCCTCGAGGCTGGATTCTCTCGTCACCAGGATGACCTCGGTCGCCGCCACGAGTTCCGCCGGTAGCTGCGATGGCCAGTAGGTCACGACGGTGTAGCCGTTGAACTCGAGATCGAGGAGCCCGTGCTCGAAGGCGTCGCTCAGGAAGTAGTGCCCTTCGTCAACGACGATCCGGTGCGGCGTGCCCGTGCGCCGACGCATGACGTTCAACGCGGGCAGCACCGAGCGGGTGTAATCGAGCTTGGCCTGATGCTCCAGGCACGACAGATCGATGACCACGCTCACGTCAGGATAGCGAAGCGCGTGCAGCAGAGCGCGCGGCGAAGGGGGCGACTCTTCGCCTCCCATGACCGTGACACCAGGCAGCGCGCCCAGCGTCCGGTAGTCGCCTTCCGGGTCGATCACGCACAGGCTGTAGCCGTGAAGGATCAGGCGCTCGCACAGCAGGCCAGCCAGCCACGACTTACCGGAATTCGTCTCCCCGACGATCAGCACGTTGCGTCCGCGCACGGCCAGCGAGAACTCGCGGCCGTCCTCGGTGTGCCCGATGAGCAGGCGCCGCCTGGCTCGCGCCGGCACCGGGACCAGGCCGCTCGCGGCGACGGTGCCGATGAAGGCGGCCACCGCGGTCGGATCCTGCCCGGCAATCACCACGTCAGCGGCTGCCTGGAGTGAGCGACTGCCCCATGCGACCGCCGCGCCAACCTCCGCCAGGCGCAGCAGTTCGTGATCGTTTTCCGCGTCTCCGACTGCGACGGTATTACGCGGCGACGCCCGGATCATGTCCAGCGCGGCGCTCAGACCCGTGGCCTTGCTGACGCCCTGAACCATCGCCATGACGCGGCTGCGGTTGAACGACAGCACGATCGGCAGTTCCAGTTCGCGGATCACG
>JBDTWC010000357.1:0-4172 GCA_040006875.1 Acidobacteriota bacterium
CGCCGCCAGCGCTGCGTCGCCGCCGAGTGCGGTGCGCACCTCGGCGACCAGCGTGGTCACCCGGTCCCGCGCCGCCACCGGCGCGACGGTTGCGCGCTCGACGATGGCGACAGCGGCCATCACGACCAAGGCCACGGTTGCGACGGTCGTTCGTGCCGCCATTGAAGACTCCTAGCTGCTTACGCTGGTGCCAAGGCGCGTAACGCGCCTGCGAGCGCTCAGCCTACCCCCAAATGACTCAGGTCAGGGAGAGGATGGCGCTGACGCTAGCTTGGAATTGCTGGGAGGCAGAGCCGTGGAGGGTTGGTACCGGTACGGGGATTTGAACCCCGGTTCCATGGTTGAGAACCATGTGTCCTGACCCCTAGACGATACCGGCACACACCTGATGACCGGGTCGACGACATCAGGAATGTTCAAATTTACTCGGAGCAATCACTGCTGTCAACCGCCGACGCTGCCGGTGCGGCCGGGCGCGACCCGCCGCGCGCGCGCCATGTCATGGGCCCGGCGAAGCACTAGAATCGACGGATGCAGTTCGTGCGACGCGCGCTCCTTCTGATTGTCGTCGTCGGCCTCGGCAGTGCCGCGGCGGCGTGGTTCATGGCCGGCCGCGAAGCCGGTCCGACCATCGAGATCAAGACGCCCGACAAGTTCATCGGCCAGGCCGGTTCGCTCGAGATGTTCGTGACCGCGCCGGGCGGCGCGCTCACCACGCTGACCGCCACGGTCAACCAGGGCGGTCAGGACCTGCCGGTGTTCGCGCTGAACGATCCTTCAGGCAGCGCCACCGACGTCAAGCAGGCTTCGTCCGACCGTCTCTGGGTGATCCGGCCACTCGGCAAGAAGTCGCAGCCGGCGCTGGTCGCCGGGAAGGCCACGATCACGGTGACGGCGGCCCGGCCCGTGCTCTTCGGTCTGCGTCAGGCCGTGTCGACGGTGACCCGCGACGTGACCGTGCGGCTCGAAGCGCCGCGCGTGGCGGTGGTGTCGATCCACCACTTCCTCAACCTCGGCGGCGCCGAGTTCGTGGTGCTGCGCGCCACCCCCACCGACGTGGCGGCCGGCGTGCGCGTCGGCACGACGGCGTTTCCGGCCTTCCCGGGCCACGCCGTGGGCCTCACCGATCCGGCCCTGCAGGTCGCATTCTTCGCGCTCGCCTACGATCAGGACGCAGCCACGCCGGTCACCGCCTTCGCGCGCGACGAGGCCGGCAACGAGGCCACGAGCAACGTGGACCACAAGCCGTTCCCCAAGGTGTTCCAGCGCTCGCGCATCCCGATCGACAAGGCATTTCTGGCCCGGGTCGTGCCCAACATCGCCGCCAACACGCCGGCGCTCGGCCTGGTCAACAACGGCAACGACGACCTGCTCGCCGCCTTCCTGACCATCAACCGCGATCTACGCCAGCAGAACAACGCCACCATCACCGCGCTCGCCGCCAAGACCGCACCCGAGATGCGCTGGACCGAGTCGTTCGCGCAACTCGGCAACACGCAGGTCGAGTCGCGCTTCGCCGACCATCGCACCTACATCTACGAAGGCAAGGAAGTCGACGAGCAGACGCACCTGGGTTTCGACCTGGCGTCGACGGCGCAGGCGCCGGTCACCGCCGCCAATCGCGGCGTGGTCGTGCACGCGGCCTATCTCGGCATCTACGGCAACTGCGTCATCATTGACCACGGTCTGGGCGTGCAGTCGCTCTACGGACACATGTCGACCATCGACGTGAAAGAGGGCGACACCGTCAACAAGGGCCAGACGCTCGGCCGTTCGGGCGCGACCGGGCTCGCCGGCGGCGACCATCTGCACTTCACCATGCTGGTCGGCGGCGTGCAGGTGAACCCGGTCGAGTGGTGGGACGCGCACTGGATGGAAGACCGCGTGTTCCGCAAGATTCGCGAGGCCGGCGGCTCGGCCCCGACGCCGACGGCCCCGAAATGACGCGGACGCTCCTTCCGGCCTGCGGCCTCACGCGCGCGGCGATGAACGCGCTCGTGATCGCAGCCGCCGTGACCGCCGGCTGCGGCGGCGGCGCGGCACCCGCGCCGGCCACGACGGCGCTCGATCCCGCCACGACCGGCACGGTGACGGGCAAGGTGCGCCTCGACGGCGTGCCCCCGCCCGCGCAGCTGGTGCGCATGGACGGCGACAAGACGTGCGCCAAGCTCGTGCCCGGCGCCGAGCGCGCCACGGAACGCTACATCGTGGGCGACGGCGGCACGCTCGGCAACGTCTTCGTCTACGTGACGACGGGCCTCGAGCGGCGCAGCTTCCCGATCCCCGACCAACCGGTGGTGCTCGATCAGCAGCGCTGCTGGTATACCCCCCGCGTCATCGGCGTGCGCGTGGGCCAGCCGTTCCAGATCCTCAACTCGGATCCGCTGCTGCACAACGTGCGCGCCGCGGCCGAGGTGAACGAGCCCTTCAATCAAGGGCAACCCGTGCAGGGCATGCGCTACAGCCACACCTTCTCGACCGAAGAGGTCATGGTGCCGCTCAAGTGCGACGTGCATGCGTGGATGAACGCGTGGGTCGGGGTGGTGAACCATCCCTACTTCGCGGTCACCGGTCCTGACGGGGCGTTCTCGCTGCCCAACCTGCCGGCCGGCACCTACACGGTAGCGGCGTGGCACGAAGCGGCCGGCGTCGTGACCGGCACGGCCACCGTGACGGCGCAGGGCCTGGCCACCCTGGATCTCACCATGAAGGTGCCGGCGGCATGAGCACGCGCGTCGATCGCGCCGTGGACGCCAGCGCGCCGCCGCCGGTGCGCAGCGGCGCGCCGACGCGAGCGTCGTCGCCGTATGCCGACTACGTGGCGCTGGCCAAGCCGCGCCTGAATTTCCTGATCGTGCTTAGCACCCTCGTGGGCTACGACGTGGGCAAGACTGCCGACTCGACCTGGGCGACGCTCATCCACACGGTGATCGGCACGACCCTGGTGGCCTTCGGCTCCTCGGCGCTCAACCAGGTGTGGGAGCGCGACACCGACCGGCTGATGCATCGCACGCGCATGCGGCCGTTGCCGGCGGCGCGCCTGGCGCCGCGTCAGGCCACGTGGTTCGGCGTGGCGCTGTCGCTCGCGGGCCTGGCGCAGTTGTGGATCTTCGCCACGCCGCTGGCAGCCGCCGTGGCCTTTGCCACCCTGGCCAGCTACGTGGTGTGGTACACACCGCTCAAGCTGAAGTCGTCGCTCTCGACCATCGTTGGCGCGGTGCCGGGCGCTCTGCCGCCGCTCATCGGCTGGGCTGCGGCCACCAACTCGCTGTCGGCGCCAGGCTGGGTGCTCTTCGGCATCATGTTCCTGTGGCAGATGCCGCACTTCCTGGCCATCGCCTGGATGTACCGCGACGACTACGCGCGCGCCGGCATGCCGCTGCTGCCCGTGATCGAGCCCGACGGCCGCAGCACCGGCCGGCAAGCCGTGCTCTACGCCGCAGCCACGATTCCCGTGAGCCTGCTGCCGACGCTCATCGGCCTGGCCGGACCGCGCTATCTGGCGGTGGCCCTGGTGCTCGGTGCGATCGTGCTGTGGCTCGCCTTCGAGTTCGCGGTCACCCGCACGCACGCCACGGCCCGGCGCCTGTTCTTCAGCACGATCATTTACCTGCCGCTGCTGTGGGCCGCGCTCGTCGCCGACCACCTGCCGCGCGGCTGAGGGCCGCTCCAACCCGCGACCACGCGCGATCCACGCCCCCCTCAGGGATACAGCAGGTACTTGGCCCGCAGCCGACGCCATGCGGCTTCGCCGCCGGCCCACGACGCGGCGATCGCGGCCGGGTCTTCGCCCGCCTTGGCCCGGGCCAGCGCGGCCGCCGATCCAACCAGGCGCGCAGTCGTCTGTGGGTCGAAGCGATCGCCGTGCAGCTTCCACAGCGCCGCGGCGATCTCGAGCCCGACCCGTGCCGGCTGCAGGTCGCCGCGGCCAGTCACCACCAAGAACACGCCGTGGCACACCTGACCGGCGTGCACGCTCGACCCGGGCGTGAACTGCACCGGATAGAAGCGAATCCCCGGCAGGACGCGCGCGTTCAGCGCCGCCGCCAGACGCGGTCCGTCGATCCACGGCGCGCCGATCTGCTCGAAGGGCTGATCGGTGCCACGCCCCACCGAGACGTTGGCGTACTCGATGGCGCCGATGCCGGGATAGAGCGTGGCCTGATTCAGGT
>JBDTWC010000358.1:0-4163 GCA_040006875.1 Acidobacteriota bacterium
CCGCGAGACGCCGCGCGCCGACCCGGCCTGCGCCGCCACGACCGCGATGACCTCGGCGATCTGGCCGCCGGGCGAGAGGGCGTCGGCAGTGACGACGCGGGGGCGGGGGCGCAGTCCGGCCGCCAGGATGTCAGCGGTTTCCGCGGCGCGTAGCAGCGGACTCGCGATCACGACATCGAGCACTACGCCGAGCTCGCGCAGGCCGGCGACCGATCGCTGCCAGCGCTCTACCCCTTCGGTGGTGAGCGGACGCAAGTCGTCGTCGGGATAGGCGGCGCCGCGTCCGGCGGCCACCGCGTGACGCACCAGATATAGCTCCAGCGAGGTTGGCATCGACGCGGTCACTTCACCGTCCTGGCCCGCGCGGCCATCGGGCTCGCCGACAACGACGCGACCAATTTGAGCAGGGCCTCTCGCCGGCTCATGAAGGCGGCGTGAAGGGTGCGGCACTCGAGGTCCAACGCGCATTCGAGGCCGGCCAGATCGCGCGCCATGGCGCGCGAACGCGACACCACCCGCCGCTCCACTTCACCGAGGCGCTCGCCCAGCACATGCAGGTCGTGGGCCCGGCCGAGCAGGTCCTGGATGACCCGCAGTTCCCGGAGCTGCGACGACCCACGCGTGCCACGCGCCGCCCCCCGCGCCTCGAGTGCATAGCGCAAGCGCTTCACGGCGATCCGCACCGCGTGCAGGCGGCCCGGTACGTAGACCGTGCTCACGCGATCGAGCGCCTTGCGCACCCGACCAGCGCCGCGCAGGACGCGCGCCGTCAGCGCCGCCGCCACGGCGGCAGCAGCCGGCGCTGGGCTGCGCACACTCGCGGCCCGAAGGCGCGCGTGCAAGCGGGCCACCCGCGCGGGCGTGAGCGCCGTCCGCGCCTGGCGCAGCGCCGCCGCACGATCGACGCGTAGCGCGCGTCGCGCCGCCGCCACCGCGCCCGGGCCGATCGGCTGCGCGGCGAGCGCCGCCTCGAGATACGTGGCCGCCACGTCGAGCTCGCGCACCTGGCCGAGCGCACGCGTCACGCGCCGCACGTCATCGCGCAGCGGCTGCCACGACTCGGGCTCGTCGACCGCCAGCGCCGGCAGCACCTCACGCAGCCGTCGCGACGCCACGCGCGCGCGATGCACGGCGTCTGGTTCACCGGTCAAGGCGAGGGCGAGCGCGTCGGTGAGGGCCGCCGCTCGAGGCGTGAGCAGCGTATCGATGGGTGTAGGTCGTGCCATACTGGGCGGCGGAGCGCTACGCGGGCGGCTGAAGGCGCCCATTATAGCTGCCACCCGCTTATGCGTCTCGCCGCCATCGACATCGGCACCAACTCGGTCCACATGATCGTGGTCCGCGTGCGCCCGGACTTCTCCTTCGAGGTCATCGACCGTGAGAAGGAGATGGTGCGGCTCGGCGCCGGCGGGCTCGACGGCCGCAAGCTGACGCGCGAAGCGATGACTGCCGCGCTCCAGGCGCTGGGCAAATTCGAACGCCTGGCCCGCTCTCATCAGGTCGACGAGATTCTGGCCGTCGCCACCTCGGCCACCCGCGAGGCAGAAAACGGCGGCGACCTGCTCAAGGCGATCAAGCAGCAGACCGGCATCACCGCTCGCGTGATCACCGGCACCGAAGAGGCGCGGCTCATCCACCTGGCGGCGGTCTACGGGGTCGACACGCCCAAGCCCGCGGTGGTGATCGATATCGGCGGCGGCAGCGTCGAAGTGACGCTCGGAGCCGGCGCCGAGGTCCGCTTCGCCCGCAGCTTCAAGCTGGGCGTGATCCGGCTGTCTGAGAAGTTCGTGAAGTCGGACCCACTCACCGGGCGCGACGAACGGAAGCTCCAGGCCTACATTGCCGAGCAGACCAATCGCTACCTGACGCAAATCGTGAACGCCGGCTTCGACCGCGTGATCGGCACCTCCGGCACGATCCTGTCGCTCGGCTCGATTGCGGCCGCGCTCGACTCCGGTGTGGCGCCGTCGGAAGTGCGTAACCTGCGCGTGCCGGCCAAGGGCATTCGAAAAGTGCGCAAGCTGGTGTGCGCCACGCCCTTGGAGCGGCGTCTCCACATTCCGGCTCTCGACCCGCGCCGCGCCGATCTGGTCGTGGCCGGCTCCGTGCTGCTCGACGCGCTGCTCAAGAAGCTCGACGCCAAGGACATCACGCTCTGCGACCTGGCCTTGCGCGAAGGCCTGATCCTCGATTTCATCCAGCGCAATCGCAAGCACATCCGTCAGGTGGAAGAGGTCCCCGATGTGCGGCGGCGCTCAGCGCTGGAACTGGGCGAGCGCTGCGGCTGGGAGATGGACCACGCGCAGCAGGTCACGCACCTGGCGCTGGCGATGTTCGATGGCCTGCGCGGGGTGCACGAACTCGGCGATCGCGAGCGCGAATGGCTCGAGTACGCGGCCCTGCTCCATGACGTGGGCACGCACATCAGCTTCGAGCGGCACCACCGTCATTCCTACTACCTGATCAAGAACGGCGATCTCCGCGGCTTCGAGCCGGCCGAGATCGAGATCATCGCCCTCATCGCCCGCTACCACCGCCGCGCCGAACCGAGCCGCGACCACGACGGTTTCAAGGACCTGGCCAAAGGACCGCGCCACGCCGTGCGGGTGCTCGGCGCCATCCTGCGCCTGGCCGAGTCGCTCGACCGCAGCCGCCACGGCATGATTCGCCGCCTCACCGTCAACACCGGCGCCGACACCATCGCCATCGAGTTCGAAGGGCGGGGCGATGCCGAGCTCGAGGTGTGGGCGGCACTGCGTCAGTTCGGGCCGCTCGAACGGGCGCTCGAACGTCCACTGCGCCTCCAGGCGCGAGTGGTCGACGAGCCCGAGGCGCCCGAGGTCGCGCTGACCCCGCTGCGCCGGGGCCTGGTCCCTGCACCCCGCGTGACCCGCCGGGCCTACTGAACGCGAGGCCCGCGGGTCGTCAAATTTTCACAGTTCGGGACGATTGGTTGAGCTACCATCGCGACCGAGCTTATTCCGTGCGTCGAGTCATTCCCGCCCTGCTTGCCACTCTGATGCTCGTCTGGGGCTGCTCGACGCCCAGCGGACCGGTGCTGTCGGCACGGCAAATCGATTTCGTCACCACCTATGCCCACAAGCTGCTGCGCGCGCGCTTCTTCGAAAGTCCCCTCGAGGAAGACGCCGCCGACCTGCTGCTCTTGCAGCGGCTGGCTACGCTCGACGCGGTCGACGACTCGCTGCCCGACAAGCTCGAGCATCTCGAGGCCGAGGCTGCGGCCAGTAAAGCCGCCGCGGTACGGCGCGACATCCTCCACGACCTCGATGCGATCACCGACGGACTGGCTCAAGTCATGAGCGCGCTGCGGCCCAGGCCGGCACACGACGCCGTGAGAGCAACGCTGGCGCCGCTGCCCTCGGAGCTGGCGGAACTGAAGCTGCAGCTTGCAGCCACGGCGCCGCTCGCCTCCAACTGAGGCGAGGCATCGCCCCCCCGATTGCGGGCGCGTCAGCCGACCCGCGCGCTGCGTAACGTGAAATTTACAGAACGGAAACTGCGGCGAAATCGCGCCCGCGGTAGCCTGTCGTCATGCATCCATCGCGTGTCATATTGCTGATGAGCGCCGTGAGCCTCGCCGCGTGCGGCGGCGGTCAGAGCGGGTCGGCCACTGCGGGCTCCACCACCACCGTCACGCTCGACGGATCGAGCACGGTCTTCCCGATCAGCGAGGCCGTCGCCGAAGAGTTCCAGAAGACCAATCCCGGCATCCGCGTCACGGTCGGCATCTCCGGCACCGGCGGCGGATTCCAGAAGTTCTGCCGCACCGAAACCGACATCAGCGACGCCTCACGGCCGATCACCGCCAAGGAATCGGAAGCGTGCGCCGCCGCGGGCGTCGCCTTCCTGGAACTGCCGAACGCCTACGACGGCCTCGCCGTCGTCGCCAATCCCAAGGCCACCTGGGTCGACCATCTCACCGTGGCCGAGCTGAAGACGATGTGGGCGCCCGAGGCGCAGGGCAAGGTGACGCGCTGGTCGCAGGTCCGGGCCGGCTGGCCCGACCGCGAGATGCATCTCTTCGGCGCCGGCGTCGACTCCGGCACCTACGACTACTTCACCCAGGCAGTGGTCGGCACGGAAGGCTCGAGCCGCGGCGACTTCACGTCGAGTGAAGACGACAACGTGCTCGTGCAGGGCAT
>JBDTWC010000359.1:0-4162 GCA_040006875.1 Acidobacteriota bacterium
GCCTCACCGGGCTGATGGTGGCCGCGCTGGCGATCGACGTCCACGTCCACGACACCTACTTCATCGTGGCTCACTTCCACTACATCATGGTGGGAGGGACGACGATGGCGTACCTGGGCGGCATCCACTTCTGGTGGCCCAAGATCACCGGACGGACCTACTCCGAGCTGTGGGGCAAGCTTTCCGCCCTCCTGGTCTTCGTCGGCTTCAACCTGACGTTCTTCCCCCAGTTCCTCCTGGGCTACATGGGCATGCCCCGTCGCTACCACATGTATCCGCCGGAGTTCCAGCTGCTGAACGTGCTGTCGTCGGCCGGCGCCTCGATCCTCGCGCTGGGTTACGTGCTGCCGGTCATCTACCTCCTCTGGTCGCTCAAGTACGGCGAGGTCGCCGGCAACAACCCGTGGGGCGCCTCGGGCCTCGAGTGGCGCACCCAGTCACCGCCGCTCACCGAGAACTTCATCGACGTGCCAACGGACATTCCCGAAGCATACGAATACACGCCCAAGGTGATCCGGGAGGCCAAGCTTGTCTAACGGCATCGCACACGCGGAGGGGGCTTCGCCCATGCCCGGTCACGATCACGCGCACCACCCGGCTCTGCAGCACCACTTCAACACGATGGCGCAGCAGCGTGAGGCTGGTGTGCTCGGCATGTGGGTCTTCCTGCTCACCGAGGTGCTGTTCTTCGGCGGGCTGTTCCTGGCCTACACCGTCTACCGCAGCTGGTACTACGAGGCGTTTGCAGCGGCGAGCAAGTCGATCGCCATCTCCTGGGGGCTGCTCAACACCATGGTGCTGATCGGCAGTTCGCTGACCATGGCCCTGGCGGTGCGCTCGGCGCAGACCAACAAGCGCAAGGCCACCGTCAACTGGCTGCTCGCGACCATCTTCCTCGGCACCGTGTTTCTCGGCGTCAAGGGCATCGAGTACGCCGAGAAGTTCGAACACCATCACGTGCCGGGGGCGAGCTTCCAGTTCGCGCACGAGCCGGCGCCGGGCGAGGCGCACGAAACGCCCGCGGTGGCCGAAGGCGGCCACGTGGCCACCATGGGTCCGGACGAACTGCAGCGCACCACGCAGATCTTCTTCAGCCTCTACTTCACGATGACCGGCCTGCACGCCCTGCACATGATCGTCGGCATCGGCATCCTGATCGTGCTCACGTGGATGGCCCACAAGGGCCGGTTCGACAGCGAATGGCATGCACCGGTCGAGATGACTGGCCTCTACTGGCACTTCGTCGACATCGTGTGGATCTTCCTGTTCCCGTTGCTCTACCTCGTCGAACGCCATAACTAGCGAAGGGCCGCGGAGAGAAGTCATGTCATCCGTTCACGTCTCGCCCATCAAGCTCTACATCAGCGTCTTCGCGGCGCTGATGGTTCTGAGTGGCATCACCGTCGCCGCCGCCTTCGTCAACCTGGGCTCGCTGAACCCGGTCGTGGCCCTGGCGATCGCGGTGCTCAAGGCCACGCTCGTCATCCTGTTCTTCATGCACGTCAAGTACAGCAGCCGCCTGACCAAGATCACGGTCGTGCTGAGCTTCTTCTTCGTGGCGATTCTCTTTGCCGAGACGTTCATGGACTACGCCACGCGCGGGATGCCGTTCCTGCCGCCGCTGCTGAAGTAGGCGGCCCACCTCAGCCGCGTCGGCTGCTCGCCGTCGTCGCGACCGCGCTATAGTGGCGGTAGGCAGCCCATGCGAGCCACTGTTGCTGCGATCCTCCTCATTCTGCCGGCCGCGTCCGCGGCGCAGTCCTCGGCCGGCGCGCGTTCGCCCCGTATGGAGAGCAGCCTGCCGCCGGCCGGCTTGGCGCTGCCGCCCATCGGCCTGACGCTCCCTCTCATCGGCCTGCCGTTGCCGCCGATCGGACTGGCGCCCGCCAGTCCCACGCCCACTGCGTCGCCGCGTCCCTCGCAGCGCGGCGGCCAGCGCAGCCACGCGCGCACGGCCTCACCGCACGTCATCTACGCGATCCCGGCCGGCATCTATGGATGGAGCGCCACCTACGGCACCCCCGGGCCCGGCCCGACCGCGCCGTCGCCGGAGCCCCCCGCCGCTCTCTCGCCGGGTCCGCGTCCGGCTACTGGCACGCTGCGGCTCGTCCTGCAGCCCCGTCCCAGCGGTCAGCTCTTCGTCGACACCGCCTACGTCGGCACGCTCGACGAGCTGGGCACCGAGTTCACGATGGCCGAAGGCCAGCATCACCTCGAGATTCGCCAGCCGGGTTTCAAACCGTTCACGCTGACGGTGCGCATCGACGAAGGCCGCGACCTGGTCTATCGCGGGGATCTCGAACCCGCCGGACCGCTTGCCTTGCCCGCCCCGCCCGCCTCGTCTGCCCTGACTCCCGCAGGCCCGGCGTCGGCGGTTGCGAATCCGCCAGGCGCCGCGACGCCGATCGCGCGCAAGCCGTTCTACTACATCCCGGGCTGCTATCTTGGCGACGTGCCGCCCAAGGACGCCGGACTGCCCGCAACCTGCGACCAGCGCCTCACCGTGACCTACCGCCCCTAGCGGCACTCCCCTACGCTCACCGCGGTCCATGCGCTCCGCGCAGGTCGAGGGCCGACAACCCCTCATCTGTGCCACAATCCGTTCGCCGTCGGCGCGTTTTGCGCGGCGCGAGCCCTCCGGAGCATCCATGAAGCGCATCGCCCTTGTCGTCCTGCTCGCTGCCGGTCTCTCCTGCAAGGCCGCGCCGCCGCCGCCCCCAGCCGTGTCGCCCGAGATGGCCGCGTGGCAGCAGCGCGCCGCCGGCGTGACCATCGTGCGCGACGACTGGGGCGTGCCGCACATCAGCGGCAAGACCGACGCCGATGCCGTGTTCGGTCTCATGTACGCGCAATCGGAAGACGACTTCAACCGCGTCGAGACCAACTTCATCAACGCGCTCGGCCGGCTGGCAGAGGCCGAGGGCGAGCAGGAGATCTATCGCGACTTGCGCATGAAGCTCTTCATCGATCCGGTGGAGCTGCAGGCCGAGTACGCCGTGGCGCCGGACGCCCTGAAGGCGGTGATGACCGGCTGGGCCGACGGCCTCAACTTCTTCCTGGCCACGCACCCCGCCGTGAAACCGCGGGTGATCACCAGGTTCGAACCGTGGATGGCGCTGAGCTTCAGCGAGGGCAGCATCGGCGGCGACATCGAGAGCGTGTCGCTCGCGCAGCTCGAAGCGTTCTACGGCAAGAACCCCGCCGCCCTGGCCCGCGTGGAGCCGGATCCGCGCTACATGGCGGTGCCGCCCGAGCCCACCGGCTCAAACGGCATCGCCATCGCGCCGGCCAAGACCACCGCCGGCAAGGCGCTGCTGTGGATCAACCCGCATACCTCCTTCTTCTTCCGCGAGGAAGCGCAGGTGACGAGTGGCGAAGGCCTCAACGCCTACGGCGCGCTCACCTGGGGTCAGTTCTTCATCTACCAGGGCTTCAACGAGAAGTCGGGCTGGATGCACACGTCGAGCGGCGCCGACAACATCGACGAGTTCCTCGAGACCATCGTGCAGAAGGACGGCAAGGTCTTCTACAAGTACGGCGCCGAAGAGCGCGAAGCGAAGATGAAGAAGATCACCGTTCCCTACAAGACGTCCAGCGGGATGGCGACCAAGGAGTTCACGACCTGGCGCACGCACCACGGGCCGATCGTGCGCGAGCAGGGCGGCAAGTGGGTGGCGGTGGCGCTCATGGAGCAGCCGCTCAAGGCGCTGCAGCAGTCGTTCGGGCGCACCAAGACCACGACCCTGGCCGAGTACAAGCAGGTCATGGAGCTGCACACCAACTCGTCGAACGACACGCTCTATGCCAATGCCGACGGCGACATCGCCTACTTCCACTCGAACTTCGTGCCCAAGCGCAATCCGAAGCTCGATTGGAGCAAGCCGGTCGACGGTAGCGTGCCGGCCAACGACTGGCAAGGCGTGCACGCGGTCGACGACAGCCCGAGCGTTGAGAATCCGCCCAACGGATGGGTCTACAACAGCAACAACTGGCCCTATACGGCCGCCGGCAAGAACAGCAAGAAGAAGAGCGCCTTCCCCGCCTATTTCGACGAGGCCGGCGAAAACCCGCGTGGCATCCACGCCGTGCGCCTGCTCGACACACCGCGCAAGGACTACTCCATCGACGCGCTCATCACCACCGGCTTCGACCCGCAGCAGCC
>JBDTWC010000360.1:0-4162 GCA_040006875.1 Acidobacteriota bacterium
CCGACAGCCTCGGCAACGAAGGCGCGATCGGCCCAGGCGACGTGCAGTGGATGACCGCCGGGCGTGGGATCGTGCACCAGGAGATGCCGCACGGCGACAGCCGCGGACACATGCACGGCTTCCAGCTCTGGGCCAACCTGCCGGCCACGCAGAAGATGACGGCGCCGCGCTATCAGGAAGTGGCGGCCCAGGACGTCACCGAAGTGACCGACGACGACGGCACCCGCGTGCGCGTGATTTGCGGCGAGTTCTGGGGCAAGACCGGCCCGGTCGAGGGCGTGGCGGCGGATCCGCAGTACCTCGACGTGTGGCTGCCGCCGAACGTGGAGCGCACGCTGCCGGTCAAGCGATCGCGCAATGGCTTTGCCTACACCTTCGAAGGCGACGGGCGCTTCCGCGATGCGGCGGTGCCGCGACCGGTCGTGACCGACGTGGTCACGGAAGGCGCGCTGCTCGACGATGACCAGGCCACCGCCGGCACGGACGTGGCCAACCGCTCGCTCACAGTCTTTGACGCGGGAGACGAGATCCGCGTGCGGGCCGGCGAACATGGCCTGCGCTTCCTGCTGGTATCGGGCGCGCCGATCCGTGAGCCGATTGCCTGGCGCGGCCCGGTGGTCATGAACTCGCAGGAAGAACTGGCGCAGGCGTTCGCGCAGCTGCGCAACGGCAGCTTCCTCGATATCCGCTAGCGGGCGAGAACGGCGAGTGACGCCGCGGGCCGGGCCCTCGGGCCTCCCGCGGCGACACGTGTCTCCTACAGCAGCGGCGGCGGCCGTACCAGGTGCGGCACGCCGGCCATTGCCGGCACGTCGCGCGCATCCACCGCCACCCGCGCCCCCGGATGCGCGAACCAGTAGTTGCGCCGGGTCACACCGCCCACGACCCGCATCGTCGATCGTCCCAGGTACTCGAACGTCACCGCCGGCGTGGGCGCCGTCACCGCCGCGCGTCTACCTCCGCAACACGCCATGATGGTCCTCCTGACCGTGGGGCTCCTCTTCCACAAACGACGCTGTTCCCGCCCGCGCCCCTGAGTCGGTGCCACGCTCGAGCAGCACGGCACCGCCCGAGAGCGCGAGTGTCAGCAGCGCTCGCGTCGTCCACGGCTCGGGCCAGCTCAGACTCCACGCCGCTGCCACCCATAGACTGGTGCAGTTGAAGCAGTCGACGAGCTGACCGAGCACACCGTGGCCGGCCCAGCGCCGCGCGGTTGCGACGGCGCCCCACGGGCCGTCCTCGGCGGTGACGAGATGTGCGACTCGCCACACGCCGAGAACGCCCACGACGAGCCAACATACGTGGCCGTCGGGCATCGCCGCCTAGACCTGCGCCTCAGCCTCGAGGCAGAAGCCGGCGCTGTCGCTGCTGCTGTGGCCGTTGCGCGCGCTGTTGAGGATGGCGCGATCCGCCACCGTGACGCGCACCACGTAGCCGCACGCTCGCATCCCGGTCGTGTCGAGCGTCCACGCGTCACCCGGAGATGGGGCCGTGTTCACGAAGCCGCTGCCTGGTGCCACCGCGGCCTCGCCCGGATCGTTCACGTTGGGATCGACGCCGAGCGAGTAGCTCGCCAGGTAGGTGTCGCGCGCCACGAATGTGCCGGTGAGCACGCTATCGGGGGGGAACTTCCCGCAGTTCCCTGGTCCCGACGTGATCTCAATGGCCGCTTCCGGTCCGGTGTTGTCGAGCTGGATTCGGTGCACGTCGGGACTGCCCTGCAGCACGCCGCCGCCGTCGAATACGCTGAGGCGCACGTACCAAAGGGCGTCGCCAGCCGTGTCCCACTCAGCCAGGAGGTTGTTCACGTTGAACGTGAACGGCAGGTAGTCGAAGCGCTTGGTGAGGTTGTTCGCCTTGTGCGTGGCGGTGTTGCCGATGCCGTCGACGACCAACAGGTCGGTGAGCACCGGCGTCCACACGACGTTGTCGGGACTGGCCTCGACGACATACGACCAGCCCGGAATCGGCAGGCCCTGCACGCTCACGCGCAGGCCGAACGGACACGGACGCCCGAGATCGTCGGCGGCCAGGTTGTTGAGCGCGAACTTCGCGTCGGGCGTGCTGAGCCCGGTCGTGCCGTCGATCTGGCTGACCGGGATGCCGCCGAGAATGGCGATGTGGCCGCCCGGCACCTGCACCGTCGGCGCGACGTGGACGATCGTCTCCTCGCGATTGCCCCAGGTGGGCACGTAGTTGGAGTTGGCGCACGGCGGCGCCACGGCCCACGACAGGATGGCGCGGATGCGCATCACCCGCGGCCCCTGCCCACACGCCTGGCGGTAGGCCGAGAGATCCACGGGCAGGCGCACGGCGTAGTGCACGCCGCTGGCGGGCACCGGCAGATCGTAGACCGCCACGCTGGCCGTGCCGAGGCAGGTGTCGAAGCTGCCGTTGCCGTCGGTGTCGGCCCAGAAGGTGACGTACTCGCGACTGCCGGTGGTGCACGGTCCGCCCGAGTAGCCGTTTGCCTTCTTCATCGTGATGATCCCCACGAGCGCATCGGGGGCATTCGGGTCGAGCCCGATGCAGGTGAGCTCTTCGTAGCTCGTGTCGCCGTCCTTCGACAGCGCCTTGAGGACCTCGTCGGGATCCAGCGCCACACCGGGCACGAGCGCCCCGAATGCCTCTGCGCTCAGCATCAGCTGCGCCGAGGCAAACGCCGACAGCTGCTGGAACGCGAAACGGTGAACCGGCACGCCGTGCGCCTGGTAGGCCACGGCCAGCTCCGAGGCGGTGAGTGTGACCGTCTTGAGCGGCAACAGCGCGTCATGATCGATGAACGGCTTCAGCGCCACGTCAGCGACGCTCTTGCCGTCGAAGATGTCGTCGCGGCCGAGGACCCGGCGCGGCTCGACCTGCTCAACGGCTTCGCGCACGTTGCCCCACACCGGGGTCCAGTTCGGCTGGTTGGCGGGCGGCGGGTTGTTCCACGAAAGAATCGCGCGCGTCCGGATCAGGTGGTCGGCGGTGCAACGCTTGCGCCCCGGGTGCACCTTGAGCGACACCGCGTACTCCAGACGCTTGCTGCCGTCGGTCCCCTCGGGCACGTTGAAGGCCTGGAAGCTGGTCATGCCCTGATCGACCCAGGTGGCGCCGTGATCGAACGACAGGTAGAAGCGCACGTACTCGGGTGTGCCCGGGCCGCACCCGTCGCTGCCGTAACCCGACGGCTGGTAGACGTAGACGACGCCTTCGAGCAGCTCCTGCTGCGGGTGGTAGCCGACGCACCCCAGCTCCTCGTAGAACGTGCTGCCGGCAATCGGCAGCACCGGCGTGAACGGACTCTTGACGAGGGTGCCGAAGTAGTTGGGATTGGCGAGGAGCAGGCCCTTGAACGCCGCGCGCTCCTTGGCAAAGCCCTTCTGCAGAGACACCTGGGATTTCTGTACCGCCTTCTTCAGTTCGTCGTTCATGACTCGACCCTCCGGTCGCGCAGCGTGGTGACGGATCGGCGCCGACACGGCCGTGGTCGCACCGGCATGGACCGGCGAAGGCGCACGGACGCTGGGGGAGCAGATCGCCGACTACACGGGGAGGGACGGCCGCGCACGCGGCTTTTCGCCGCGCGGCCGCGCGCCATGACGATTGAAGCGAGCGGGAACGAAACGACGCTAACGCGTGGACCGCACGTCGTCGAGCGCGGCCGAGAGATCCGCGACCAGCGCGTCGATCTCGGCCTGATGGGTGCGAAAGCTCAAGACGCACACCCGACCCACGTAGCGGCCACGCGCTACAGCGCCGGTGACCATCACGCGGCCGCGCGCGGTCGTGCCCGCCATCAACGCCCGCGTGGCGGCGTCTTCCTGGGCACGCGTAGCGCCGGGCCACGAGACGTGGAACGCGAACAGCGACAGCTCCGGGGCCGCGTCGATCACGATGTCGGGCAGCGCGGCGATGCGCCGCGCCGCATCGAGCGCGAGCGCGCGCTTCTCGATCGCGGCGTCGCGAAACGCCTGCGCGCCGTAGATCTTCACGGCCAGCCAGACCCGCAGGCCGGGGAATCCGCGCGATAGATCCGGCCCATGCTGGCTCGGGTCGTAGAAGTCTTCGGGATGCGGCATCGCTGGCAGGTAGTCGGCGGTCGCTTCGTGCGCCGCGCGCAGGGCGGCGCCGTCGCGCACCAGCAGCGCGCCGGTGCCATAGGGCAGGAACATGCCCT
>JBDTWC010000361.1:0-4160 GCA_040006875.1 Acidobacteriota bacterium
CGGCAGCTCGAAGACACCATCGGCGCCACGCTGCAATCGCAGCCCGGCTTGGCCATGCGGTCGCTGGGCCCGGGTCCGGCGCGGCCGGTCATTCGCGGTCTCGATGGCGACCGCGTGCTCGTGCTGCAGGACGGCCAGCGCATGGGCGACCTGTCGAGTCAGTCGGGTGATCACGGCCCACCAACCCGGCCGCCGCGCAGCGCATCGAGGTGGTGCGCGGGCCGGCCACGCTGCTATTCGGCGCCAACGCGATCGGCGGTCTGGTCAACATCGTGACCGACGAAATTCCCGCCCAGGCCGTCACTCGCCCCACTGGATCGATGACCTTCAACCTGGGCAGCAACTCGCGGCCCGCGGGCGCGGCTGGCGACGTGCACGTGGGTAACGGCACGTTCGCGATGCACTTCGGCGGCGGCGGTCAGCATGCCGACAGCTACCACACCCCTGAGGGTGAGGTGACCAACTCGAACTCGCGCAGCGCCTTCGTGAACGTGGGCGGGAGTTGGACCGGCACGCGTCAGTACGCCGGGGTCAGCTACGGCTACAACGACACCAAGTACGGCATCCCGGTGCTCGAGGGCGGCACCGTCAGCCTCACCCCCAAGCGTCATGCCTTCTCGGCTCGGGCCGGCGGCCAGGGCTTGAACGGCCCGCTCTCGTCGTATCGCGCCACGCTCGCCGTGCGCCGCTACCAACACTCCGAGCTCGAGGGCACCGCGGTGGGCACGCAGTTCACGAACTACACGGTGGAAGGCGAGGTGCTGCTGTCGCATCGGCCGGCGGGGCGCATGTCGGGGTCGATCGGCGGGTGGTTCCTCACGCGCGAGTTCAGCGCCAGCGGCGCCGAGGCACTGTCGCCGCCCGTGAATCAGAAGGGCGCGGCCGGGTTTCTCTACGAGGAAGTGACCTGGCCGCACTTCACCGCGCAGTTCGGCGGCCGCGTCGACCAGACGACGTTTGCCCCGGAGAGCGGCTTGCCCGACCGCAACTTCACCGAGTACTCGGGTTCGGTCGGCGCGCTCATCCGCCCACAGGCCGCCAACGACAACTTCGTCGTGGCCGTGAGTCTGGCGCGCGCGGCGCGCAATCCGGCCCTCGAGGAGCTGTATTTCTTCGGCCCGCACGCCGGCAACCTGGCGTTCGAGATCGGCAACCCGGAGCTCGGGTCGGAACGCGCCTTGGGCTTCGACCTGTCGGTGCGCGGACGGAGCCGCCGCGTGCAGGGCGAGCTCACGTTCTTCCGCAACCGCATCAGCGACTTCATCTTCCGCAGGCCGATCGCGACGGCGGAGTTCACCGCCCGCTCGGCCGAGTTCAGCCAGCGCTTCGGCGCCGGCTTCGCCGGCGACGGCGCCGGCAACGGCAGCGAGTTCCCGTCGGTCGAGTTCTCGGCCACCAACGCGCTTTTCTACGGGGTCGAGGCGCACGCGGACGTGACGCTCACCGCGACGCTCGGCGCGGAACTGACCCGGGACGTCGTGCGGGCCACGCGCACTGCCGACGGCGCGGCCCTGCCCCGGATCCCACCCCAGCGCGTGGTGGCCGGTCTGCGCTACACGCACGGTGCCGTTCAGGCCGGTGGCAGCGTCACGGCTGCCGCCGATCAGAACCGCGTCTTCGGGGCAGAGACAGCCACGGCCGGCTACGCCACTGTGCGGCTGTTTGCCACCTACACGTTGCCGTCACCGCGGGCGGTGCAGACCGTTACGGCGCGGCTCGACAACGCCACCGACACGCTCTATCGCAGCCATCTCAACTACCTGAAGGACGTCACGCCCGAGATCGGACGCGCCTTCAAGCTGGTCTACGCGGTGAAGTTGTGATCGGGCTGGCGCGCGGGCGATCCACGTACAATATCTGGCATGCAGCGGATCCTCTTTCGTCTCGTTGCCGCCGCGGTTCTGTGCGGCGGAGCCCTCCAGATTGTGCCCGCGCGCGCCGCGGCCGAGCAGCCGGCGGGACCGGCCTGGCTCGCGCCCTTCCGCGACACCTCGACCAAGCTGATGGCCGAGGCTCAGGCCAACGACTTTGCCTGGCAGCGCCTGGCGGAGCTCACCGACACCTACGGCAACCGCATCGCCGGATCCGAGAACCTGAACCGCGCCATTGTCTGGGCGCAGGCCGCCATGAAGCAGGACGGCCTGGCCAACGTGCGCGCCGAGAAGGTGATGGTGCCCAAGTGGGTGCGCGGGCAGGAGAGCGCCGTCATCACCGACCCGCCAGAGAGTCCGCTGGTGATGCTCGGTCTCGGCGGCAGCGTCGCGACGCCGCCGGGCGGCGTGGAAGCCGAGGTCATCGTCATCAAGGACTTCAAGGATCTCGAGCAGCGCATCGCCGACGTGCGCGGCAAGATCGTGCTCTTCAACGTGCCTTTCACCAGCTACGGCGAAACCGTGCCTTACCGCTCCGGCGGGGCTACGGCCGCGGCCAAGCACGGGGCGGTGGCCTCGCTGGTGCGCTCGGTCGGGCCGATGGCGCAGCGCACGCCGCACACCGGCGGCATGAACTACGGCGACGCGGCGACCAGGATTCCGACGGCGGCGATTTCGGTGGAAGACGCCAACCGCATCCAGCGCCTCACGGATCGCGGCGTGAAGGTGCGGCTGCGCCTCAAGATGGAGGCGCACTTCGAGGCCGACGTGGCCTCGGCCAACGTCATCGGCGAGATCGTGGGCCGTGAACTGCCCAAGGAGATCGTGCTTGTCGGCTGCCACTTCGACTCGTGGGACGTGGGCGCCGGCGCGTCCGACAACGGCGTCGGCTGCGTCGTCACCTGGGAGGCCCTGCGGCTCATGAAGAAGCTCGGCATCCAGCCCCGCCGCACCGTGCGCGTCGTCCTCTTCACCAATGAGGAGAACGGCTTGCGCGGTGGCAACGGCTATCGCGACGCCTACGCCGCGTCGGCCGGTCAGCACGTCTTCGCTCTCGAATCCGACTCGGGCGTGTTCGCGCCGGCGAGCCTCGGCTTCACCGGTTCCGACCTGGCGCGTCAGCGCATCAGCGACATCGGCACGCTGCTCGCGCCGTTGGGTTTGCCCATTGGTCCGGGCGGCGGCGGGGCTGACATCGGCCCGATCTCACAGGCCGGCAAGGTGCCGATGATGGCCTACGAGGGCGACTCGACCCGCTACTTCACAATCCACCACACGCCCGCCGACACCATCGATCGGATCGCGCCTGCCGAGGTGTCGAAGGCCGCGGCCGCAATTGCCGTGGTCGCCTACGTGGTGGCCGACATGCCCGAGTCGCTGCCGAAGTGAGGGCGGAGTCCGCCGCTCCCGACCCGCTCGGACTCGGCCTCGACACCTTCGGCGACGTCACTACCGGCCCCGACGGCACGCTGCTGACGCAGGCCGAGGTGCTGCGGCATCTGGTCGAGGAGGCGGAACTGGCCGACCGGCTCGGCGTGGCCTTCTTCGGCGTCGGCGAACATCACCGCCGCGACTTCGCCGTGTCGGCGCCTGAAGTGGTGCTGGCCGCGATTGCCAGCCGCACCTCGAGAATCCGCCTCGGCTCGGCCGTCACCGTGCTCAGCACCGACGACCCGGTACGCGTCTTCGAGCGCTTCGCCACCCTGCATGCCATCTCGAACGGCCGGGCGGAAGTGATCCTCGGCCGCGGCTCGTTCACCGAGTCGTATCCGCTCTTCGGCTTCGACTTGAAGGACTACGACGCGCTCTTCGAGGAGCGCCTCGAGATCTTCGCCGCGCTGCTGTCGCGTCAGCCCGTGACCTGGTCGGGACGCACCCGGTCGCCGCTCGCCAACCAGATGGTCTACCCGCAGCTCGACACGCCGATGCGGGCCTGGGTCGGCGTCGGCGGCAGTCCGGAATCGGTGGTGCGCGCTGCGCGCCACAACCTGCCGCTCACGCTCGCGATCATCGGCGGCAGCGCGACGCGCTTCGTACCCTACGCCGATCTCTACCGCCAGGCGCTGGCCCAGAACGGCCACGCGCTGCTGCCGATTGCCGTGCACTCGCCCGGACACGTGGCCGCGACCGATGATGAGGCTCGCGAGCAGCTCTGGCCGCACTACCAGGCGATGATGACGCGCATCGGCGCCGAGCGCGGCTGGCCGCCGGTGTCGCGCCAACAGTTCGACCGCGAGGTCGGTCCGGCCGGCGCGCTCTATGTCGGCTCGCCCGATACGGTGGCGACCA
>JBDTWC010000362.1:0-4155 GCA_040006875.1 Acidobacteriota bacterium
ACAAGCCGCTGCTGAACCGTGTGCACAGCGGCGAGTGGTTCGGCGACGGCGATGTTCCGGCCGTGGCCCCGCACACCAATCAGGTGGCGTTCGAACGCGATCGGCGCCTCTGGCTCGCGCCGAGCGACGGCTCGAAGGCGGCCGAGCAGGCGTTCTTCGCGCGCGGCACCAGCCAGGCGCCCACGTGGTCGCCCGACGGCCGCACGCTGGCTTATGTGTCGAATCGCGACGACCACAGCTTCATCGCGCTCTACACGGCCGGCCAGCCGATTCGCTATCTGGCGCCGTCGACCTCGCGCAACTCGTCGCCGGCGTGGTCGCGTGACGGCAAGGAGATCGCGTGGGTGCGGCAGCCCGGACGCGGCGGCACGCCGCGGCCGCCGCTGGTGCAAACGCCGTCGCCGTGGGCGATCTGGGTGGCGCCGGTGGACGCGGCGGCGCCGGGCCGGCGCAAGGCCGCGCGCGAGGCGTGGACGAGCGGCGCCGCGCTCGTCGATGGACCGGTGCGCACGGCCGGTGCGATGCCGCTCCAGTGGGCGGCCGACGATCGCCTGGTCTACATGTCGTATCAGGACGGCTGGCCGCATCTCTACTCGCTGCAGCATCCGGGCGAGGGCACCCGTCCGGTGCTGCTCTCGCCGGGCGCGTTCATGGTCGAGCACGCGTCGCTCACGCCCGATGGCCGCACGCTCGTCTACGCCGCCAACACCGGTAGCGACAAGGACGACATCGATCGCCGCCATCTCTTCGCCGTGCCGGTCAGTGCCGCCACGCCGACCACGCTTACGTCGGGCCGCAGCATGGAGTGGACGCCGGTGGTCACGTCGGACGGCGCCACCGTGGTCTTCCTGTCGTCGACCGCGCAGCGCTCGCCGCTGCCGGCGGTGCTGCCACTCGGCGGCGGCACGCCGCGGCTCGTGGCCGCGGATCGCGTGCCCGCGGCAGTGCCCACGACGCAACTGGTCACGCCCGAGGCCGTGGTCTTCAAGGCACCCGACGGCGTGGCCGTGCACGGCCAGTTGTTCAAGACCTCGGGCGGCGCGGCAAAGCGGCCGGCGCTCATCTACGCTCACGGCGGGCCGCAGCGTCAGATGCTGCTCGGCTGGCACTACATGGACTACTACGCCAACGACTACGCCACCAATCAGTTTCTGGCCAGTCGCGGCTTCATCGTGCTGGCGGTGAACTATCGCCTCGGCATCGGCTACGGCCACGCCTTCCACTTCCCGGAAGGCGGCGGGGCCCGCGGCGCTTCGGAGTACCAGGACGTGCTCGCCGGCGCGAAGCTGCTGCAGGCGCGGCCCGATGTGGACCCGGCGCGCCTCGGGATCTGGGGCGGATCCTACGGCGGCTACCTCACGGCGCTCGCGCTCGGCCGCAACTCCGACGTGTTCGCCGCCGGGGTCGACATTCACGGCGTGCACAACTGGGATCGCTTCGGCACCGGCACCCCCGATCTGCGCGCGGCGTGGGAAGGCGACGGCCTCACCGAGGCCGATCTGAAGAACGCGGCGCGCACCTCGTTCCTGGCCTCGCCGGTATCGGCGGTGGCGACCTGGAAGTCGCCGGTGCTGCTCATCCACGGCGACGACGATCGCAACGTCGAGTTCCACCAGACCGTCGATCTGAAGCAGCGCCTGCTCGAACGCGGCGTGGCCACCGAAGAACTCGTCATCCCCGATGACATCCACGGCTTCCTGCTCTTCCGCACCTGGAAGGCAGTCACGACGGCCGCCGGCGAGTTCCTCGAGCGCGCTCTGATGAAGGGCGCGGCCACGCAGCGCTGAGCGGGACGCGGCGACTAACGCTGGCCGTGGAGCGGATCGGTCGCCTACCATCGACGGATGCATCTTCGTCTTCTGCTGTTTGTCTGTGCCGCTTGGTTCACGCCACCGGCGCTCTCCGAGGCGGCGGGCGATGCCATCTCAGGCACCGTGCGCGACGCGCAGGGGCGCGTCGTGGCCGATGCCACCATCACCGTACTGACCGGGAGCCGCGCCGCCGTGGCCACCACTTCGACCAACCAGGAGGGCCACTTCGCGGTGTCGTCGGCGGCCGATGGCGCCTATCTCGTGGTGGTCACCAAGGGCGCGTTCGCCGAGGCCCGGGCGGCGGTGACGGTCGCCGCGGGCACGGCCACGCCGCTCAACTTGACGCTGGAAGTGGCGGCGATCACCGACCTGGTGACGGTGACGGCCTCGCGCGACAGCGTGGAGATCGTGGGCCGCAGCGGTCAGCCGGTCAATGTCATCACCGACACCGAGATCGCCGATCGGGCCAAGGTGGTCGTGGCCCAGGCGGTCGAGGGTGAAGCGGGCGTGGCCTTGCAGCGCACCAGTCCGTCGATGGCTGGGGTGTTCATCCGCGGCCTGGTCGGCAACAAGGTCAACGTCTTCGTGGACGGCGTGCGCTACTCAAACGGCGCCCAGCGCGGTGGCGTCAACACGTTCCTGGATCTGGTCGAGGCCGGCGGCCTCGAGGGCATCGAGATCCTGCGCGGCCCGTCGAGCGACCAGTATGGCAGCGACGCGCTCGGCGGCAGCATCCAGTTCCTCACGAAGATGCCGGAGTTCTCGGCGTCGGGTGTGCGCGTGGGCGGGTCGGTGCGCGCCAGCGGCGGCACGGCGCATCGCAACGGCGGCGGCAACGCGTTCGGCTCGGTCATGGGCCCGCGCTTCGGCCTCACCGGAACGGTGTCTGGCCGCAGTGCCGGACTGCTGCGCCCGGGCGGAGGCATCGACTCGCACGCCGCGGTCACGCGCTTCCTCGGGGTCCGGTCCGACCAGCTGATGGACGCGCGCCTGCCCAACACGTCGTTCAGGCAGATCGGCGAGTCGGTGCGGGCGATCGTCGCGCCCACGACCAGCACGCGGTTCACCGCCGGCTACACGCGGTCGGACCAGAACGGCGCCGACCGCTACGACCAATTGCTGGGCGGCGACGGCAACCTCATCTCGGAGTTGAATGGCCTCTCGCTCGACCTGTTCACGGCGCGCCTCGAGCACCTCGGCGGCGGGCCCTTCCAACACGTGGCGCTCACCTATGGCCTCAACAGCCAGCGCGAGGAACGCGTGAACCAGGGGGGCCAGGGCTCGAACACCGCCGCCATCGGCCACGAGCCCGAACGCACCACCTCGCACAGCGTGGCGCTCACGGCGCGCCGCGAGCTGTCGAGCCGCGCGTCGGTGAGCATCGGCGGCGACGTGCAGGTTGAAGAGCTGACATCGAATGCCTTCAACCTCAATCCGGTGACCGGCGCGCGGTCGGTGCGGCGTCCGCGCGTGCCGAGCGGCGCCACCTTCACGCAAGGCGGCGTGTTCGCGCAGGCCGGCTACGACGTGGTGCCCGACACCGTGCGCGTGGTCGGCGCCGTGCGGGTCGGTGGGGCCAGCTACACGGCCCAGGCGTCGGACGCGCCGGTCGTGAACGGCGCAGCGCTGTGGCCCGACGACGCGCTCGACGCGAAAGGCGTGGGCTTCCGTGCCGCCATCGTGGTGACGCCGTCGCCGCAGTGGACGCTGTCGGGCCTCGTGAGCCGCGGCTTCCGCGCGCCACACATGACCGACCTGGGCACGCTCGGCCTCACCGGGTCTGGTTTCGAGGTGGCGGCGGCCGACCTGCGTGCGTCCGGCCTCAGCGGCAGCGTGGGCACAACGGCCGACGCGGCGGCCGTGTCCACCGGCGATCCGGTCGACGACGTGGGACCCGAGACCAGCCTGAACGTGGAAGGCACCGTGGCCTATCACCGGGGCCGCCTGCGCAGCGAGCTCACGGTGTTTGTGAACAACGTGCATGACAACATCCAGAAGGTGGCGCTCATCCTGCCGGCGGGCGCGGTGGGCACGTCGCTGGGCGGCACGCCGATCACGGCGCAGACCGCCAGCGGCGCGGTGTTTGTAGCGGCGTCGACCGTGCCCGTGCTGGTGCGCGACAACTTCGATAACGCGCGCATCTGGGGTCTCGAGCACGCCCTCACCGCTACGCTCGGCCACGGCGTGATGGCGCGCACGGCGTTTACCTACCTCCACGCCGCAGACACGGCCACCGGCCTGGCTCCAAACATCGAGGGCGGCACGCCGCAGCCGGCGCTATCGGCGATGGCGCGCTGGACGTCGACCTCGGGACGGTTCTACGCCGAGCCGTACCTGCAGGCGG
>JBDTWC010000363.1:0-4143 GCA_040006875.1 Acidobacteriota bacterium
TCGAGCGCTTCAAGGGTCTGCAGGCCGAGGAGTCGGCGTGGTTGGCGACGGCCACCGACGCCGACCTCGCTGGGATGCTGGACGACCCGCTCATTCCCGGGGGCCGGTGCTCGGTGGCACAAGCGCTGATGCAGGTGTGCCTGCACTCACACGGCCATCGTGCCCAATGCGCCAAGCTACTGCGCCGTCATGGCGGCGCGCCGCCGGCAACGGAGTTCATCGCGTGGCTGGCCAGCCGCCCGGCCGCGGTCTGGGCCTGACGCGGCCACTATCATGAGGTCATGACCCGCGAGATCCTCAACGGCTGGCGGCTGGCCGCCGGCCTGGCCGGCGTCGCCACGGTTACATGGCTGTTTGCCGCCTGGCTGCCTGGCGTCAACGCCGCCACCGTGTCGGCCGCGTTTCTGATGGTCGTGCTGGTCGTGGCCGCCAACTCGCGGCTGGTGGTTGCCGCCGCCACGTCGGTCGCGGCGGCGCTGGCGTTCAACTACTTCTTCCTGCCGCCGGTCGGCACGCTCACCGTCGCCGACCCCGAGAACTGGGTGGCGCTCATCTCGTTCCTGGCCGTGAGCCTCGTGGCCGCGAATCTCTCGGCGGTGGCGCGGGCGCAGACCGACGAGGCCACGGCGCGGCGCGATGAACTGGCCCGCCTCTTCGATCTGAGCCGCGACGTGCTGGTCGTGACCGACAGCCGGGGTGTGCTGGCGGCGCTGGCCCGGTCAGTGGCGCGTCGCTTCGACCTCGACTACGTCGGCCTGGCGTTGCCGCGTCTCGGCGAGTGGGAGGTGATCGACGCCGGCGCCACCACGCTGGGGCTCGATCCGGCGGCGCTCGCCGTCGCGCTCGCGGCCGCGCAGACCACGCTCGAGTTCGACGCCTACGCGCGGACCTACGCCGGCCATCGCACGATCGACATCGACGGTCGCGTCGTGCGCCTCGTGCCGCTGCGCGTCGGCACCCGGCCGATTGGGCTCCTGGCCACGGCCGGCCGGGCCGTCGAGGCCGGCACGCTCGACACCCTGGCGGGCCTGGTCGCCATTGCCATCGAGCGTGCGCAGTTCCTCGACGAACGCAAGGCGGCGGAGCTGACCAGGCAGAGCGAGGCGTTGAAGACGACGCTGCTCGCCTCGATCGGTCACGACCTGCGCACGCCGCTCACGGCCATCCGGGTGGCCGCGACCAATCTGCGCATGACGCCGCTCGGCGAAATCGAGCGGCTGGAACAGACGACGCTCATCGAAACGGAAGTCGAGCGCCTGTCGCGGCTGTTCCAGAACATCCTCGAGATGGCGCGTCTCGACGCCGGCGCGGTGCTTCATGAATGGCGTCGCGCGCACCCGTCGGAGATCGTTGAAGCCGCGCGCGATCAAGCCGGCTGCGCCCTCGCCGGTCATCGCGTCGAGGTGAGCATCGACCCCGACCTGCCGCTGCAACTGGACCCGCGTCTGACGGCGTCTGCCCTGGCGCACCTGCTCGAGAACGCCGCCCACTATGCCCCGGCCGGCTCGGCCATCGAGGTGCGTGGTGGCACGACCGATGACGCGCTTACGATCGCGGTGCGCGATCACGGCCCCGGCATTCCGCTGGCCGAACTACCGCATCTCTTCGAGCGCTTCTACCGTGGCGACGCGGCCCAGGCGCGCGCCTCCGGCACCGGCATGGGTCTGTGGATCGCGCGCGGCCTGCTCGCGGTCGAGGGCGGGCGAGTGTGGGCGGAGAACTGCGCCGACGGCGGGGCCCGGTTCACGATCAGCGTGCCGGACAAGTCGCGGGTCGCCGCCCCGGAGCCGTTGCGCCCATGACCGCACTCGCCCGCATCCTGCTCGTCGACGACGAAGTTGGCATCCAACGGGCCGTTGCCCCGCTGCTGCGCTCGCGCGGCTACGAGGTGGACGTGGCCGGCACTGGCGCCGAGGCCCTGCGCCAGTTGACGGCGGCGCCACCCGACCTCGTGGTGCTCGACCTCGGCTTACCCGACATCGAGGGCACCGAGGTGTGCCGGCGCATGCGTGCGACCTCCGCCGTGCCGATCATCGTGCTGTCGGCCCGCGCCGCCGAGGCCGACAAGGTGAACGCGCTCGATCTCGGCGCCGACGACTACGTCACCAAGCCGTTCGGGCCGGAGGAACTGCTGGCGCGCATTCGCGTGGCCCTGCGGCGCGTCGACAGCGACGCGTCGGCAGTGACCGGACAGCTCACGGCCGGCGGGCTGACGATCGACTACGACCGCCACCTCGTGGTCCGTGACGGGGTCGAGATTCGCCTCACCCCGAAGGAGTTCGAACTGCTGTCGCTGCTCGCCCGCAGCCACGACCGCGTGCTCACGCACCGCGCCATCCTCAAGGCGATCTGGGGCGGGAACGCGGTGGAGCAGCCCGAGCACCTGTGGACGCTGGTGGCCCAGTTGCGCAAGAAGATCGAGCCAGATCCGGGCACTCCCCGGTATCTCATCAGCGAGCCCTGGGTGGGCTACCGCTTCTCGACCTAGGGACTCAGGACTTTCTCAGGAACTTCTCCGGCCCTCTTCAGGAGCCGGTCGCTAAGGTGGTGATCAAGGAGTTGGTCGTCACCATGAACCTCGTCAGCCCGTCGCTCGTCGGGTTCGGATTGGTCGTCGCCACCGCGATCGCCGCCGCCGCCCAGTCCGCGCCGCCCGCCGACCCGCCCGCGCTCCCGGCCGCCGCGCCCGGTCCGTTCGACCACGTGAAGCTCGGCGTCACCCTCGAAGGCTTCTACCAGTACAACTGGAACCGTCCCTACGACCGGATCAACCTGCTGCGCGCCTACGACACGCGCGCCAACGTCTTCGGCCTCCAGCAGACCGCGATCGTGATCGAGAGCGCGCCGGTGGTCGAGGCTGGCCGCCGCTTCGGCGCCCGCGTCGATCTGCAGTTCGGCCAGGCCACCGACACGGTGCAGGGCAGCGCCGCCAACGAACCGCGGCCGGACGTCTACCGGAACGTGTGGCAGGCCTACGGCACCTACGTCTTCCCGGTCGGCCGTGGCCTGCAGATGGACTTCGGCAAGTTCGCCTCGAGCCTCGGCTACGAGACCAACTACGCCAAGGACAACAACCACTTCTCGCGCGCCTACCTGTTCAACTTCCTGCCGTTCTATCACTCGGGGCTGCGCCTGACGCTACCGGTCAGTGACCAGGTGACGGTGATCTACATGCTGACCAACGGCGTGCAGCAGACCGAGGACTTCAACGACTTCAAGAGTAATCACGTCGTCGCCATCATCAAGCCGACGAGCGCGCTCACCTGGACGGTGAACTACTACGCCGGCCAGGAACAGCCCGACGGGGGTGCGCCGCGGGGGCCCGACGGTTACTTCAAGGTCTTCGACACCTACGTCGCCTATACGGCCACGCCGGCGCTCAGCTTCGGCCTCGACGCGAACTACGTGACCAACCAGGTGACCAAGGCCGGCGATCCGCTGGCCCTGCAGGGCACCGCGCTCTATGCGCGCTATCAACTGTCGACGCCGGCGGCGCTGTCGCTGCGCTACGAGCGCCTCGACGATGACGGCCTGTTCGGCGGCATCGACCAGGTCCTCCACGAAGTGACCGCCACCGCGGAGTACAAGCTCGCCGACGGCTTCCTGGTGCGCGGGGAGCTGCGCCGCGACTGGTCGAACGAGCGGTTCTTCACCGGGCCGGTGCCGGACGACCGCCGGCGCTACCAGAACACCGCGTTGGTCGGCCTGGTGTGGTGGTTCGGCAACAAGCAAGGAGCGTGGTGAGGTCATGGCGGATCTGGTCTACATCGGCGCGGTCATCCTGTTCTTCGTCCTGGGGGCGGGCTACGTGGCCGCGTGCCGGCATCTCGAGCCAGGACATCGGTCATGACCGGCGAATCGCTCGCCTTCTCCCTGTCGAAAACCGAGTCCGGCGAAATCCGGTCGGATCGCCAGATCACCGACCTGATCGTCACCTCCGCATCGGCCACGGGCGGCGTGAACTTCGAGCTTTCCTACAAGGAGTTCGACGACTTCATCCGCGCCGCGCTGCAAGGCTCGTGGGTCTATTACGGCGTGGCGACTCCCGGCCTCGGCCAAGGCGTCGGCACCGTGTTCCAAGGCACCTTCACCAGCACCGTCCTGACCGCAGGCGTCGCCCCAACCAGCACCAGCGCCTTCACG
>JBDTWC010000364.1:0-4142 GCA_040006875.1 Acidobacteriota bacterium
CGCTACGATCGGCGCACCAAGCAGGTGCGCGACATCTCGCCCAATCCCGAGACGCACTACGGCTGGGGCGCGGCCGACATCAACTTCCGCTTCTGGTGGACCTTCCCGGTGATGGTGTCGCCGCACGACGCCAAAACGCTCTACGTCACGTCGCAGGTCGTGCACCGCACGCGCAACGAGGGACAGAGCTGGGAAGTGATCAGCCCCGACCTCACGCGCGCCGATCCCAAGACGCTCGAGAAGACGCCGTCCTACCTGAATCCCTCGCCGGGGGAATTCTGGGGACCGATCACGCGCGAGGCCTACGGCCCCGAGTGGTACGCCACGATCTTCGCCTTCGCCGAGTCGCCGAAGCAGGCCGGCGTGCTGTGGGCCGGCTCGGACGACGGTTTCGTGCACGTGTCGCGCGACAACGGCACGTCGTGGACCAAGGTGACGCCGCCCGGCCTGCCCGAATTCGCGCTCGTCAGCATCATCGACCCGTCGCCGCACGATGCGGGCACGGCCTACGTGGCGGCCACGCGCTACAAGCTGCAGGACAACCGGCCCTATCTCTACAAGACGTCGGACTACGGGAAGACGTGGACGACGATCGTGGACGGCATTCCCGCCACCGACTTCACGCGCGTGATCCGCGAGGATCCGGGCCGCAAGGGCTTGCTCTACGCCGGCACCGAGACCGGCGTCTACGTGTCGTTCGATGACGGCGGACGCTGGCAGCCACTGCAGCTCAACCTGCCGGTCGTGCCCGTGCACGACCTGGTGATCAAGAACGGCGACCTGATTGCCGCCACGCATGGCCGCTCGTTCTGGATCCTCGACAACGTCGCGCTGCTGCAACAGCTCACGCCCTCCGTCATGACCGATGCGGTGCGGCTGTTCGAACCGCGCACGACCGTGCGCTACGGCCGGGGCGCGTCGCTGGCCGGTACGGCGGCCACCGCGCCCAACATCGACGGCGCCAATCCCCCGGCGGGTGTGGTGGTGCCGTTCTATTTCAAGACCGCGCCGACCGCGCCGGTCACGCTCACCATCTCCAAAGACGGATCCGGCCCTGGAGCCGGCGCCGTGCGCACCGTCACCTTCGACCCGCCGGGCGCGGCGCCGGGCGGACCGCGTCGGCCGGTGGCGCGCGCGGGCGCCAACAACTACGTGTGGGACATGCGCTACCCGGCCTCGACGGTGCTCGCTGGCGCGGTGTTCCAAGGGCGGGCCGTGGGGCCGGTGGCGCCGCCGGGCACCTACACCTTCGAGCTGTCGGCCAGCGACGTGCAGGCCCGTACGACCACGACCATCGTGAAGGACCCCCGCCTCACCTACACCGACGCCGACCTGGAGAACCAGTTCACCTTCCTCATCGACGTGCGTGACCAGCTCACCGACACGATGAGTGTCGTCAAGCGCGTGCGCGACACGCGGGCCGAGGCGGAGGAGCTGGTCAAGAAAGCGAAGGAGACCCGACGCGGCCGCACGCCGGAGTCGCAGGCGCTGCTCGACAAGGCGATGACCGATCTGAACAACCGCCTCTACACGATTGAAGAGCGGCTGGTGCAGTTTCGCGCCCGCGCCGGCCAGGATCTCATCGCCAACCCGACCGGCATCGACAGCAAGCTCGCGCAACTGCTCGGCTTCGCGTCGATGGGCGATGGCCCGCCCACCGATGGCTCGAAGGACCTGCTGAAGCGCCTGACCGACGGCATTGCCGAGCGCAAGACGGCGCTCGACGGCGTGGACAAGAAAGAACTGGCCACGCTGAAGCGCCTGACCACGACGCTCTCGAAATAGCGGCTTCGCGCGGCCCTCTAGAATCGCATCGCGAGCGTCACATCAACTCGACGGGCCGTCATCCGGTAGTACTGCGCGTCGCCGAATTCGCTTTCGGCGACGGGGTCGCGCCGATCGCCGAGGTTACGGCCGTCACTGCGGAGTTCGTACTGCTTCCATCGGTAGCCGACGCCGAGATCGATGGTCGTGAACGACGGTGCGAGCGCGGTGTTCCGCTTGTTTAGGTAGCGGTCTCCGGCATATTTCACGACGGCGCTGGCGACGACGCCTGATTCCGGCGCCACGATGAGACCGGCGGTGAAGAGGTGCCGTGCCGACATCTCGAAGCGATTGCCCTTCAGCTGCGTGGGAACGCCGTCGAAGGCCGTGACGAAGTCGGTGAACTTGCCGTCATGGAAGCTATAGGTGAGCCGCGCGTTCACATGCTGCGGCAAGGTCAGGTCCGCGGCCGTCTCGACCCCCTGGAACCGCGTCGTGCCCGCGTTGAGCAATGCGGGCAGATTGTTGACCACGGTGGCGGTGACGAGATTCTGGAAGTCCATGCGAAACCCGCTGGCCTCGACATCGACGCGGCCGTGGGCCAGGCGAAGCTTGACGCCACCCTCGATGCTGTCCGCGGTCTCCGGATCGAGCACCCCTTCGTTCTCGGCGAGCGAGAAATCGAAGGCCGCCGGCTTGAAGGTGTTGCGGTAGTCGGCAAACACATTCAGATGATCGACGCCGTGGTCCCACGCCGTCAGCACGACGCCTGCGCTGCCAGCCGGCCGCGTGTGCGTGACGTTCTCGCCCTCGCCACGGCGTTCGACCGTCGCGTTCAAGCGCAACCCGGTCGAGATGCGCAGGCGCGGATGCGGCGTGAACTCGGCCAGCGCGTAGCCCCCGAAATACGAGCGCCGGCTCCCACTGTCCAGATTGAGGGTCGCAGGTTCGGTGACCGACGTCTGGGTCGTGGCGCTGAGCGGCACCGTGTAGGAGAACGTGGCGCCCTTGGCTTCTCCGTTGGCGAAGAGCAGGTCGGCGCCCGCGATGAATTGCACGTGCGCCCGCGATGGCCACGTGACGTGCGTGTCGACGTAGAGGTCGTTGACGTCGATCTTCTCCGCGAAGCCTGACGCGTTTCCAGGGGTGTTGGCAAGATCGGTGAGGAACCCCCGGAAGATGTCCTGCGCGGAGTGGGTGTAGCTGCCGGTGACGCTCCAGCGGGCATCGCCCATGACTGCCCTCTCGTGCCCCAGCGCCACGGTGATCCTGGTATCGTCCAGCCTCGCGCCGTCCGGGTTGTAGTTCGAGTCGAGCGGGACCGCTGCCGATAGCCCTTGGCCCTGGCGCGGATGCGGACTGGCCGGGCTCTGCTTCAGCACATTGAGGTCGGCCAGCACCCACGTCTTCTGTGTGTCAGAGGCCATCGACCCTCGGTAGAGGGCGTGGCCGCGCCCAAACGACGTGTGCTCGTCCTTGAAACCCTGGCGTTCGCCATCGAACGAGAGCCGGGACTTCCACGCGCCCACGGCCGGCAACCCGAAGTCGACCGCGCCCCCTCCGCTGCCGAACGACCCGACGCGCACACTCAAGTACTTCGAGTTGGCCGCGGCGGCCTTGTGCACGACATGAATGACGCCGACAAACGACGACGCCCCGTAGGTGACTGCCGCGGCACCTCGCAGGATCTCGACCCGCTCCACGTCGTGCAGGCTCAGCGCCGTCAGCGCCGGGTTGAACGCGCCACCCCAGGGGATGTCGTCCACGACGAGCAGGAAAGCATCGAACTCGCGCAGGCCCCAGAACTCCGGCACGGCGCTGGCCGGACCAGAGTCGCCGCCCGGCGCCACTTCCACGCCTGCCGCGAGCGCGATCGCCTCGCGCAGGTTCGTGGCGCCGAGACTTCGCAGAGTGTCGCCGCTTACGACCTCCACGCCGGCCGCCACGTCGTGCGGAGACAACGGCAGCCGCGTCGCCACCACCTCGATCTGCTCGCGCAAGACAGGTCGTTGAGGCGTCTGCGCGGACAGCGCCGCCGGCCACCACGTACCGAGCAGGACGACGACGAGGGTTGATGCTCGCGAATACAAGGTCATCTGGACTCCCAAAACAATTTAGCCGAGATGTCTCCCTACTGCCACCGGTAGCTGGCGACCGGGGCAGATCGCCGGCCGTCATGGGGGCGGGATTCAGACAGAGGAGGCGTCGAAACCAGCCTGGAGCTGCACTTCAACCGCGCCGGCGTCGGCGATCGCCAGCTTGCCGCGCACGGTGAGGTCGCTGCTGAAGCTGAACTGGTCGCGCATGTCGAACGGGTAGGCTTTGAGCATGTAGTGGGTGCCCATCGGCGTCTGTTCCAGCGTCACCAGCACCGGCTT
>JBDTWC010000365.1:0-4133 GCA_040006875.1 Acidobacteriota bacterium
CACCGACTGCGTGGCCAGGTTCACAAACACTTCGGCCGTGCCGGTGGCGCCGGTCACGATGCCGGCGGGGGTTTCGTTTGAGCCCAGCATCACCGCCGTGAGTCGCAGAGTCTGAGCATTGGCCTGGGTGCTGGCGCCGAGCAGCAAGGCTGCGGCGGCCAGCAGGCACTTCATCGTTCGTGGCATGGGAGTCTCCTTGTGTCGTCGTCCGGCCGAACGCCGAATCGACGGTGGCAACCCGGGCGCATCCGCACGATTCGCGCCACCGGTCGCCACGCGACTTCTGGCGCAAATGTCCCGAGTGACACGGAGAAACGGCGTCACGGCCTTACGCCGCACGAAAGGCCTTACGCGATTGGTAAGGCCCGGCTCCCGCCGGATCAGTGCGACTGCTTGGTGGGCGCGAGCATCTTCTCGAGTTGCCCGAGCCGCTCGTTGCTGCCGAGAAGCGCCAGGATATCGCCCTGCTGCACCACGTCGTCGGGACCTGGCGACACGGTGGTGAAGTCGCCGTGCCCGGTCTTCGAGGTGCGCTTGATGGCGATGGTCGTGAGGCCGAAGCGGGCCCGCAGGCCGATGTCGCGCAGGGTCTTGCCGTAGAAGTCGGGCGGCGCCGGGACCTCGACGATCGAGAAGTCGCCCGACAGCTCGATGTAGTCGAGTACGTTCGGAATGACCAGGCTGTGCGCGACCCGTACCGCCATCTCGCGCTCGGGGAAGACCACCCGGGTCACGCCCAGCTTCTCGAGGATGCGGCCGTGCAGCGACGACACCGCCTTGGCCACGATGTTCTCGATGCCCAGCTCCTTCACGAGCGTGACCACGAGCAGGCTGGCCTCGATGTTCTCGCCGATCGAGACCACCGCCACGTCGACGTCCTTGATGCCCGCGGCCCGCAGCGCCCGTTCATCGGTGGCGTCGAGTTTCATGGTCTGCGAGATCTGGTCGGCCAGCGCCGTCACCCGATCGTCGCTGCCGTCGATGCCGATCACTTCGTGTCCGAGCTGCGCCAGCGTCGTGGCCATCGCCGCGCCGAAGCGTCCGAGACCGATTACCGCGAATGTGCGTTTGGCCATGGTGTCTACCCGACGAGAATCTTGCCTTCCGGATACCGGATCTTGGGTTGCGCCGCGCCGCGACGGGCCACTGCGATGGCCAGCGTGAGCGGGCCGAGGCGGCCGATGAACATCATCGCCATGACCAGCAGCTTGCCGACCGGCGTGAAGAATGCCGACAGGCTCACGGGCGCGCCGTTCTCGCCCATCGACAGGCCCACGGTGCCGAAGGCCGACGTGGTCTCGAACAAGGTCGGGAGCAGCCCGCGGCCCTGCGTGAGCAGCATCAGCCACGCCACGCCGTTCACGGCCACGAAGGCGATGAGCGACACGAAGAACGCCTTGGCCACGAGCTCCGGCGCCAGGCGCCGCTTGAAGAGCGTCGTGTCGTCGGCGCCGCGCACCGTGGCCCATAGCGCCGCCAGCGTGATCGAGAAGGTGGACGTCTTCACGCCGCCGCCGGTGCCGCCAGGTGACGCGCCGATGAACATCAGGCCCATCATGATGAAGAGCGAGGGCGCCGTCATGGCCCCGATGTCGATGGTGTTGAAGCCGGCGGTGCGGGTCGCGACCGACTGGAACCACGCCGCCAGCACCTTGTCGGCGAAGGGCAGGCCGGCGAGCGTGGCGGCGTTGTTCCATTCGAGCGCGAGCAGCGCCACCGTGCCGCCGACGAGCAGCAGCGCCGTGGCCACGAGCACGAGCCGGGTGTGCACCGACAGCCGCATCTTCTTTTTGCGCAAGCCGATGAGTTCAGCCCACACGAAGAAGCCAAGGCCGCCGGCGATGATGAGTCCGGTGACGACCGCGTTGACCACGACGTCGCCGCGCCACGTCGCCAGGTTGTTGCTCCACAGCGAGAAGCCCGCGTTGTTGAACGCCGACACGGAGTGGAAGAGCCCGAACCACAGCGCCTGCCCGCCGCCCATGGTCGGCCACCAGTGCAGCGCCAGCACGAACGCGCCGGTGAGCTCGAACGCCAAGGTGAGCTTGAGCACGGTGCGGGCGAAGCGCACCAGGCCGTCCATGTCATGCGCGTTCAAGGCTTCTTGCAGGGTCATCCGTTCCTGCAGCGTGACCGAACGGCCGAGCGCAGCGGCGAACACGGTGCTCAGCGTCATGTAGCCCAGACCGCCGGCCTGCACGAGTAGCAGCACCACGACCTGGCCGAAGAGCGACAGATCGACGGGCACATCAACCGTGATCAACCCCGTGACGCAGACCGCCGACACGGCCGTGAAGAAGGCGTCGAGCACCGGCACATGGCGGCCATCGGCAGCCGCAAACGGCAGCGACAGCAGCGCGCCGCCCACGGTGATGAACGCGAGAAAGCTGAACGCGAGGAACTGCGAAGGCGACAGTCGGCGCCGGCGGGCCAAGACCCGGCGATTGTGCCATGAAAGCCAGCGGCGCGAGTGGCTCGCGCCGAGGACGTCTCGCCGCCGCTGTTCAGCGAATCGCGCCGAAGTCGAACTGCACGCGGGCCATGGTGGTGGCGCCGTCCTTCACCGCCACTTCGTAGCGGCCGCGGGTCAGGGCGGCGGCATCGAAGCGGGCGTGCACCCAGCCGCCGGTGAGCGGCTCGGTGCCGCCGAGCGCGGGCGCAGTGGGCGGCGGGAACGGCCACCACGGCGCGCCGGCCGGCGTGGGTTCCCTGAACTGGCCGAACCGCGGCTGGCGATCGGTGGCTTCGGCCACGAGCGGCATGGCGTCGCCGGGCGGGTCGAGTGGCACCAGCAGCACGTCGAAGAGCGGTACCCGCACGTAGGCGTTCTGCGGATGGAACTGCACGTCGGCGATGATCTCGACCAGACCGCGCCACGGCTTGAGCATCGCGGTCATCTGGCGCACCCCGTAGTTGCGGTCGAGCACGCGCATCTTTTCTTCCATGAGCAAGACCACGCGCCGGTATTCGGTCACGACCGAGATCCGATTCACCTCGCCCGTGAGGGTGCGAAAGTAGCGGTCGTGGAAGGCGGCGCGTTCAGGACGTTCGGCCTGGCGCGCGAACGTGATGGCACGATCGATGGCCTCGGGATCGAGGTTCGCGTCCACGGCCCGCGCTGGGGATAGCCCGGCGAGCACCAGCCCGAGCGCGACCACCACGGCGCGGCGGGGCAGCGGCAGGCGCATGAATCGAGCATAGCAGGGCCGACCGGGTACTATGCGCATGCGGCGCTGCCGCCGGAGGACCCTCGTGACCCTGCACGGACGCGCCGCGCTCATCACCGGTGGAGCCCGCATGGGCGATGCCATCGCCATCATGCTGGCCGACCTCGGCGCCGACGTGGCCTTGGTCTACCACGCCTCGGCCGAGGCCGCCGAAGCAGCCGCCGCGCAGGTGCGCGCCCGCGGCCGTCGCGCCTGCACCATACGCGCCGACCTCGCCGACCCGCTCGCCTGCAGCGCCGCCGTCAACCAGGCCGCCGCCACGCTCGGCCGACTCGACGTGCTCGTCAACATGGCCTCGCGATACCGCGCCGTGGCCTTCGCCGACCTCGACGCCGACCAATGGGATCGCCAGATGGCGGTGGACCTGCGGGCCTCGTTCCTCACCAGCATGGCGGCGGTGCCGCACATGCGCGCCCAGGGCGGCGGGCGGATCGTGAACTTCAGCGACTGGATCGCGGCCAGCGGGCGGCCGCGCTATCCGAGTTACCTGCCCTACTACGTCGCCAAGGCCGGCGTGAAGGCGCTCACCGAGGCGCTCGCCCTGGAGCTTGCCGCCGACCGCATCCTGGTCAACGCCGTGGCCCCTGGTCCGATCGTGCCGCCGCCCGACGCCACCGCCGACCTGCTCGCTGCGGTGGCGCGGGCGACCCCGCTCGGCCACTGGGGCGGGCAGGCCGAGATCGCCAAAGCGGTCGCCTTCCTGTGCCAGAGCGACTTCGTGACCGGCGAGACCATCCGGGTCGACGGCGGCCGGCACGTAAAATGACACCGCTGTAAGGGGCGAATCTCGAGTCCAGTGGGATGAATGGCGATACCCCAGGACGTTTGCAGACAATTTCGCTAGTCATAGCTAGACTTCAGGTCTAGGATCGCAGCCCAGCCGTCTGGTCGTGGGCAGAGCTGTCC
>JBDTWC010000366.1:0-4112 GCA_040006875.1 Acidobacteriota bacterium
CGAAACTGACTCCCCAGTACTTCTGCTCCCACGTCGATTCTTCGGAGCTGTGCCGTGCCGTCGAGGCGCCAACGAGGAACGTGTCGAGCCGGTTGGGCTGATGCTTCTGACCGCCCTGCGCATAAGCTGTCAGCTTGTTGTTCTGGGACAGCGCGTAGGTGATCTTGCCCGTCAGGTTCCTGAGGCCGGTCTCGAACGCCTTCACGGGGAAGTTCGGTACCTGCGTCTTGATCTTCTGGTCGCGCGCGGAGCCGTACCACCAGATCTTGTCCTTGATGACGTAGCCGCCGATGTCGCCGTTCAGGTCGTGGTATTTGGTCAGGCGATTGAGATCGGACGGCTGCAGGTTGCCGCAGCGGCCGCCAGGGCACAGCACGGTCAGCGAGTCGTCGATGTTCTTCCGCTGAATGCTCTTGTTCTGGTAATCGCCGTAGAGCTTGGCGTGATACGTGTTGCCGCCCGACTTGGCGACGAAGTTCGACCACACGCCCGGCCACGGCATCTCGGCGGTGTGGCCCTTGGTCTCGATGGCCACTTCGTCGATCGAGCCGTAGTCGTAGTAGAAGCCCGAGCCGTTGGTGCCCTCGGTGTTGACGATGCCTTCGACCATCGGCCGGTGCTGGTCTTCCTTGGTGTCGTAGACCGCGTAGCCGGTCTGGGTGCCGGCGGCGCTGCCACCGACGTCGATGCGGGTCATGACGATGGCGGGCGCCGCGGCCAGCACGCTCCAGAAGTCGCGCGCGTTGGGCAGGGCCGACAGACGTTCCTGACCGAAGCTGGCCGCGGTCGTGGTGGTCGAGACGTCGACCACCGGTGAGGCGCCGCTGACGGTGACGGTCTCCTGCAGGCTGGCGACGCCGAGTTCCATGTTCACCGTGGCGGTGAAGCCGAGGCCGACGCGGACGTTCTCACGATTCACGGTGCCGAAGCCGGCCAGTTCGAAGACGAGCTTGTAATCTCCGGGGGGGACTGCTGGAAAGCGATACTCGCCGGCGGCGTTCGTGACGTCCGTGCGGACACCCTGCATGTTGGTGCTCGTCGCCGTCACGGTGACACCGGGCATGACGCCGCCGGTGTTGTCTGTCACCTTGCCGTTGATCGAACCCGTCGTAGCAGAGACCTGCGCGAACGCTGTGGACGCGGCCAGGAGAACGCTGAGGCCAAGTGCGCAAACGCGAACCATGCCGTACTCCTCCATCCTTGTCTTACGTGGTGCTGTTGCCCTCGATCTCGACGCCAGTCACGGCGTCGAGACCCGCCGACGGAACGCGGGAGTGCCCGTGAAACCAACCGGAGCGTCCGGTTGCCCGAGTGTAGGCGCGTATCATAGGCAGGTCATGCAGGTGACACAAGCGCGAATCTCGGTTTCTGTGCCTGCGCGCGACGAATTTCGTTCGGCGGTCTTCACGCGCACATTTCGCCGGCTGAGACGCCGGTCGCCGTCCATGATTTTGGATTCACGGGCTCGCCGCCGCCGGACCTGCCCGGGCGCCACATAGAATGGTGGACACAGTGGGAGGAACGATGCGTAAGCCAGTGGTGCTCATCACGGGCGCCGGAGGAGAGATCGGTCACGGTCTCATCGCGAAGATCGCCGAGGATGGCCGCCAGTCCGTCGTGACCCTCGACGTCAACCCGCTCGAGCCGTCGCTCGCCCGCCTGGTGCAACGCGACTTCACCGGGTCGATTCTCGACCCGGCCTTGCTCGAGCGCATCCTGGCCGAGTTTGAAGTCGACACCATCTACCACTTGGCGGCTCTGCTCTCGACGCGCTCGGAGTTCACGCCGGTCACGGCCCATCAGGTGAACGTCGAGGGCACGCTGCACCTGCTCGAGTTCGCGCAGCACGAAGCGGAGTCGCACGGACGCCCGGTGGTCTTCATCTACCCGTCGTCGATTGCCGCCTTCGGCCTGCCGGATCTGGCGACCAAGGCGCGCGCGGGCCGCGTCGGTGAAGACGAGTTCAACCGCCCGACCACGATGTACGGCTGCAACAAGCTGTATTGCGAGCAGCTCGGTCGCTACTACGCGCGCCACTACAAGCAGCTCTCGGCCGAACCTGCCGCCGGCCGCGTCGACTTCCGGTGCGTGCGCTTTCCCGGTCTCATCTCCGCCCTGACGATGCCGTCGGGCGGCACGAGCGACTACGCGCCCGAGATGATCCACGCGGCGGCGAAGGGCGAGCCCTACGCCTGCTTCGTGCGGCCCGACACCCGCATTCCGTTCATGGCCATGCCCGACGGCGTGGCGGCGCTGCTCGCGCTGGCCGCGGCACCCAGAGCGACCCTGACGCGGACCGCCTACAATCTGGGCGCGTTCAGTCCATCCGCCCAGGAAATCTACGAGGTGGTCCATGCGGCGTTTCCGGCCGCCGCCATCTCGTGGAAAACCGACCTCAAGCGCCAGGGCATCATCGACTCCTGGCCTGGGGAAGTGGACGACAGCGCGGCCCGTCGCGACTGGAGCTTCGCCCCCGCCTACGACTTCACGCGCGCGTTTTCCGAGTATCTGATTCCGACGATTCGCGCGCGCTACGCGCGCGGGTGAGGCCGGCCATGCATCTGCCTAGGCTCGTGCTCCTCGGGGTCATTGCGGCCGCGGCCGCTGCAGGAGGCTGCTTGCGCCCCCCCATTCCCACCGCCAGTTCTGAAGACGCCGCCGCTGAGAGCTACGTGCGCCTGGTGCTGGCGCTCGGCCATCACGACCGCAACTTCGTCGACGCCTACTACGGTCCGCCGGCGTTGCGGGAAGAAGTGGACGCGGCCAACTGGGATCTCGAAGCGATCAACAAGCGCGCCGCGGTGCTCGAAGTCGATCTGCGACGCCTGCCCGCGATCGACCCCGCCTCAGCCGACGCCGAGATGCACGGCCTGCGCCGCACCTACCTGGCGCGGCAGCTGAACGCGTTGCGCATCCGCCTGTGGATGCTGCAGGGCAAGAACTACCCATTCGACGAAGAATCGCGCGAGCTCTACGATGCCGTGGCGCCGCGCAACAGCGAAGCGTCCTTCCAGAGCACGATTGACGCGATCAGCACGCGGATCGGCGGCACCGGTCCGATCGCGCCGCGCTACGCCGCATTCAAGCAGGCGTTCGTGATTCCGCCCGACAAGCTCGATGCGGTGTTCACGGCGGCGATTGCCGAATGCCGGCGCCGCACGCTGGCGCACCTGCCACTGCCGGCGCAGGAGTCGTTCACGGTTGCCTACGTGAAGGACAAGCCGTGGAGCGCCTACAACTGGTACAAGGGCCACTACACGAGCCTGATAGAGGTGAACACCGACCTGCCGGTGTTCATCGATCGGGCCCTCGACCTGGCCTGTCACGAAGGCTATCCCGGGCATCACGTCTACAACGCGCTGCTCGAGAAGAACCTGGTGACGGATCGCGGCTGGGTGGAGTTCTCGGTCTATCCGCTCTTCTCGCCGCAGTCGCTCATCGCCGAGGGCACCGCCAACTACGGCATCCAGGTGGCGTTCAGTGAGGCGGAACGCCGGGCCTTCGAACGCGCCACGCTGTTCCCGCTGGCCGGGATCGACCCCACGCGCGTCGACGACTACTACGACGTGATGACGCTGGCCCGGAAGTTGAGCTATGCCGGCAACGAAGCGGCGCGCGGTTACCTCGATGGCCGTATGGATGCTGCCCGGGCCGCCGACTGGCTGGTGCGCTTGGCGCTGAACACGCCGGCCCAGGCCGCGCAGCGGGTGAAGTTCTTCGACACCTACCGCAGCTACGTCATCAACTACAACCTCGGCGAGGACCTCGTCAAAGGCTACGTGGAGCGGCACGCGGGCGACGATCGGCAGAAGCGCTGGGAGGTCTTCGCCGGCCTGTTGTCGTCGCCGCGCTTGCCCTCGGCGCTGGCGCCCTAGATGCGCGCCATCGAGATCGCAACGCCGGGAGGGCCAGACGTGCTGCGCGAAGTCGAGCGAGCGCAACCTTCCCTGGCGCCGGGCGAGGTGCTGGTCCGCGTGGCCGCCGCGGGCGTGAACCGGCCCGACGTGCTGCAGCGTCTCGGCAAATACGCGCCGCCGCGCGGCGCCTCCGATCTGCCTGGACTCGAAGTGGCGGGGTGGATCGCGGCCGTGGCACCGGCTGCCGACGGCTCG